>NZ_JBFRFE010000072.1:0-10470 GCF_052114665.1 Stenotrophomonas sp. 2YAF22
GTCACAACGGAACGCAGGGTCATGGCGTACTCCTCCGGCAGACGAGCGGTCAGTCTAGGCAGACGCGCGTGCGCTGGCGATGAACAAGACCGCCCTCAGCGCGGCGCACGCCCCCCCGAAGCCACCTGTACCCGGTCGCGGCCAAGCGATTTTGCCGCGTACATGGCCGTGTCGGCAGCACGTACCAGCGCGTGCCACCCAATCGGATCAAGCGTGCCCTGGGCAACACCGAAACTGGCGGTGACCCGCAGGATGTCGCTGCTGCTCAGCACGATGTCTTTCCCGCGCAATGCCGCCCGCAGCGACTCGGCCAGCTGCCGACCACTGGCCAGATCGCCGTCGGCCAGCAGCACCAGGAATTCCTCGCCGCCGTAGCGGGCAATGCTGTCGTTGCGGCGCAGGTGGCTGCGCAGCAACTGCGCTACCTGCGCCAGCACATCGTCACCGGCCGCATGGCCCTGCCCATCGTTGATCGACTTGAAATGATCGACGTCCAGCAGAATCACCACCGCCTGCGTGCATCCATCGGCATGTCGCTGTCGCACCAGTTCCTCCAGCGAGCGCCGGTTCAACAGGCCGGTCAGCTGATCGGTATCGGCCAGCTCGCGCAGTTCACGGGTCAATGCCGAACGCTGGTGCGACTTCGCCCGCAGCACCTCGATGGCATCGAACAGGCGCTGCATTTCCGCCATCGGGTGGGTGGCATGCTGCTCGGCGCCCGGCGCATCCGAGGCGATCTGGATCACCTGCGCCTGCGCCTGCAGCAACGGCCGCAGGATCTGCACATGGGCGATGCGCAGTGCCAGCGCAAGCAGCAGCAACGTCCCCAATGCAGTGGCGGCCAGTACAGCCAGGCGTACCGCTTCCTTGTTGCGGGTGTGCTCGAAGCGTGCAATGGAAACGCCGAGGTAGCCATCGCGCAGCGCTTCCAGCGATTGCAGGGTGGGCACGTAGCGTGCGGTGAACTCGGCTGCCGACCAAGGTGGCGATACGCCGCGCCGGCCATCTTCGATCAGCTGTTCCACCATCGGCAGCGACTGGCCGAAGAACTGCCGTCGCGCCATGTCCCAATGCCAGGACAGCGTCGGCTCACTGCGGAATACCGACTCGTGGCTGGCGGCCAACCGCCACAGCTCCAGCAGGCGGCCTTCGGTCTGCTGCGCGGCGCGCACCTGTGGCTCCCGCCACGCACCAGGCACGGCCAGCGGCGCCATCACGTTCGATGCCAAGCGGCCACCATGTTCGCGCAGGTCGATCAGGATCTGCCCCTGCATGGCCGGAATCGCGGCTTCGCGATCGGCGGCGACCAGATCGCTGATCTGCACCGAGGTCAGCGCCTGCAGCCGGTCGTACACCGCGAACATGCTGTTGATCGCGTGCTCTACATCCTCCGCCGAGCGCTCGCCTCTGGGCAACGCGGCGACCCGGTCCACTGCAGCGCGCGCGGTCTGCAGCCGCCGCCGCGCTTCATGCAGGCGCGGTGTTTCGTCCACCACCCGCGGGTCGGTCTGGAAAACGCTCTGCAGGCGCTGCGTCGCTGCGTCCACCCGCTGCCTGGCGACCGCCAGCTGCGCGGCCAGTCGGCGCTGCTCCTGCACATCGGTGCTGTCGGCGCCGAGCAGGCTGTTGGCCGGTCCACGCTCGGCCGACACCAGATTGGCCAGTTCGAAGGTCTGCCGCAGTTGCTGCAGGCTGACCAGGTTGGCCTCGGCTTCGGTGTAGCGCTGCGTGCCCTGCACCAGCGCGATGGCCATCAGCGGCAGCGTGCACAGCACGAACAGGCCACCGAGGATCCAGAGCCAGGTCTGCAGTCCGTTGGGCGATGCCCTGCGGCCCATCGATGTATCCCCTGGCGTGTGGATCAGTGTAGCGCTCTGCCCGGGTGAAGGCGGGTCAGATCCAGCGCTGGTCCACCAGCTCGCGCTTCACATAGGCGTAGAACACCGGCGCAGCCACCAACCCGGGCAGGCCGAAGGCCGCTTCCATCACCAGCATGGCCAGCAGCAATTCCCAGGCGCGTGCCTGGATCTCGCCGCCGACGATGCGCGCGTTGAGGAAGTACTCCAGCTTGTGGATCACCACCAGGTACAGCAGCGCAGCCACGGCCACATAGAACGACACCGACAACGCGACGATGGCGATGATGGTGTTGGAGATGATGTTGCCCACCACCGGCAGCAGGCCCGCCAGGAAGGTGATCAGCACCAGCGTCTTCGACAACGGCAGGTGCACGCCGAACAGCGGCAGCACGCCCAGCAGGAAGATGGCGGTGAACACGGTGTTGAGCAGCGAGATCTTCACCTGCGCGAACACCACCTGGCGGAACGCGGTGGCCAGGCGGCTGGTGCGGCCGATCAGTTCCTGCGCCAGCGGGCCCATCTTCGGCAGCGGCAGTTCGTCGTACAGCGCGATCATCGCGCCCAGCACCATGCCGATCAGCACCCGCACGCCCACCTGCACCACCGATGTGCCGGCCACGCCCAGCTGGCGCTGGTGCTCGGCGGCCCATTCGTTCACGGCGGCGCGCAGCGCCGTCAGATCCTCGGGAATGTAGGGCTGCAGCAGGGCCGGCACCTGGTGGCGCGAGGTGTTGAGGATGTCCATCAACCGCGCCAGCAGCACGTCCGGGCCACCGGTCTCGTTGCGGAAGAACGAGGCCACGCCGATACCGGCCAGCACCAGCACGCTGATGATCGCCGCCGACAGCACGATCACCGCGATCGCCCGCGCTCGACCGGGACGCAGCTTGCCTTCCACGGTGGAGGCCAGCACATGGGTCAGCTGGAACACCAGCAGGCCCGACAGCAGGGTCACCACCAGGCCAAGCTTCAGTGCCAGCCACATGCCCAGCAGCATCATCAGCCAGGCGGCGATGCGTGCGGCGGGAGGCCTGGGCAGGGTCGGGATGACGATGGACATCGGGGCACATCCTGGTGGGGTGGCCCATGGTAGTGGATTGAGGTGATGCGCCCGCGCATGCGCGTCCCTGCGGCTCCGCGTGCCGTCAACGTGCGACCACCGCCCCTGCCGAACATGCCAGTGCGGCCGCCTGCTGATCACCCTTGCGCTCGCTGTAGCGAGCCACCAGGTAGTCCGAACGATCCCGCGTGAGCAGGGTGAACTTGACCAGTTCCTCCATCACATCCACCACCCGGTCGTAGTACGCCGAGGGTTTCATCCGCCCGCTCTCGTCGAACTCCTGCCATGCCTTGGCCACCGAAGACTGGTTGGGGATGGTCAGCATGCGCATCCACCGCCCCAGCACGCGCAGCGTGTTGACCGTGTTGAACGACTGCGAACCGCCACTGACCTGCATCACCGCCAGCGTCCTGCCCTGCGTCGGGCGCACGCTGCCATCTTCCAGCGGCAGCCAGTCGATCTGGTTCTTGAACACGCCGGTGACCGTGCCGTGGCGCTCCGGGCTGATCCAGACCTGGCCTTCGGACCATTGCGACCACGCGCGCAGGCGCTGCACTTCAGGGTGATCGGCGCCGACGCTGTCGAGCATGGGCAACGCATGCGGATCGAACACCCGGGTCTCGCAGCCGAGGTGGCGCAGCAGGCGCTCGGCCTCCAGCGCCAGCTTGCGGCTGAACGACTGCGGGCGCAGCGAGCCATACAGCAGCAGGATCCGCGGCGGGTGTGCGCGGCCGGCGCCCAGCAGGGACGGGTCGGGCTGGGGAAGCGAGGCTTCGACCAGATTCGGAAGGGTGGCGCTTGCGACGGATTCGTTCATTCGACTATTCTAGAAATATGGAAACGAAGAATGCAATCGCCGCCCTCACTGCCCTCGGCCATGCCACCCGCCTGGCCGCCTTCCGGTTGCTGGTGGAAGCCGGCCCGGCCGGCCGCATGGCCGGCGACATCGGCAGCGCCCTGCAGGTGCCGCCGGCCACGCTCAGCTTCCACCTGAAGGAGCTGCTGCAGGCCGGGCTGGTCGAGAGCGAGAGCCAGGGCCGCAACGTCTGCTACCGCGCCAATTTCAGCGCCATGACCGGCCTGATCGATTACCTGACCCACAACTGCTGCGCAGGCTCGCCCGATCCGGCCTGCAGCCCGACGTCCCCTGATTGCGCCTGCTGACCGGAGATCCGCTTCGTGACCACCCAACGCGTCCTGTTCCTGTGCACGGGCAATTCCGCCCGCAGCGTCCTTGCCGAAGCCACGCTGCGGGCGTGGGCCGGTCATCGCTTCGAGGTCTTCAGCGCCGGCAGCCAGCCCACCGGCAAGGTCAATCCGTTCGCACTTGCGCAGTTGCAGGCCGAGGGCATTGCAACGGCAGGCCTGCGCAGCAAATCGTGGGACGAGTTCGCCGACGGCGCGCCGATGGACCTGGTGATCACGGTCTGCGATGCCGCGGCCGCCGAGGCATGCCCGGTGGTGTTCGGCGATTTCGTCCGCGCGCACTGGGGCCTGCCTGATCCGGCCGCCGTCGATGGCAGCGCGGAGGACAAGGCGGCTGCGTTCGCGCAGGCCCACGCCATCGTCAAGGCACGGTTGCTGGCCCTTCTGGCATTGCCGGCAGCTACATGGTCCGACCGCGGGCCCTTGAAAGACGCGCTGGATCGCATTGGTTTCGTGCAGCCCGGGGACGGCCAGGCGTGAGCGCACCGGCACCGATGGGATTGTTCGAGCGTTACCTGACCCTGTGGGTGGCGCTGTGCATCGTGGCCGGCACCCTGCTTGGCCACGCGCTGCCGCAGCCATTCGCTGCGCTGGCGTCGGCGGAGGTGGCCAAGGTCAACCTGCCCATCGCGGTGCTGATCTGGCTGATGATCATCCCGATGCTGCTGCGGGTCGATTTCAGTGCGATGCGCCAGCTCGGCCAGCACTGGAAAGGCATCGGGGTGACGCTGTTCATCAACTGGGCAGTCAAGCCTTTCTCGATGGCGTTGCTGGGTTGGTTCTTCCTGCGCCACGTGTTCGCCGACGCGCTGCCCGCCGCGCAGATCGACAGCTACATCGCCGGGCTGATCCTGCTGGCAGCAGCGCCCTGCACCGCGATGGTCTTCGTGTGGAGCAACCTGTGCCGCGGCGATGCCAACTTCACCCTCAGCCAGGTGGCGTTGAACGACGCGATCATGGTGGTGGCGTATGCACCGGTGGTAGCGCTGCTGCTGGGCCTGTCGGCGATCAGCATGC
This sequence comes from Stenotrophomonas sp. 2YAF22, assembly GCF_052114665.1. NCBI lineage: Bacteria > Pseudomonadati > Pseudomonadota > Gammaproteobacteria > Lysobacterales > Lysobacteraceae > Stenotrophomonas > Stenotrophomonas sp. 2YAF22. The sequence goes on from NZ_JBFRFE010000072.1 coordinate 5,143, forward strand.
CGTGGGACACGCTGCTGCTGTCGGTGTCGCTGTACATCATCGCGCCGGTGCTGGTGGCCGCACTGCTGCGGCGCTGGATGCTGGCCCGCAATGGAGAGGCGGGCCTGCAGTCTGCGCTGCGGACGCTGGGCCCGGTCTCGCTGCTGGCCCTGCTGCTGACGCTTGTGCTGCTGTTCGGCTTCCAGGGCGAGCAGATCGTTCGGCAGCCGCTGGTCATCGCCATCCTGGCGGTGCCGATCCTGATCCAGGTCTACTTCAACTCAGGGCTGGCCTACCTGCTCAACCGGCGCCTGGGTGTTGCCCACTGCGTGGCCGGTCCCTCGGCGCTGATCGGCGCCAGCAACTTCTTCGAACTGGCCGTGGCCACCGCCGTGGGCCTGTTCGGCGTGCATTCCGGCGCGGCGCTGGCGACCGTGGTCGGCGTGTTGATCGAAGTACCGGTGATGTTGTCGGTGGTGCGCATCGTCAATGCATCGCGCGGGTGGTATGAGCGACGCTGAGGCAGGGCCGCGCCGTGCGCATGTCCGCAGGCTCTCGGCGCCATCGGTGTCAACACCGACTTCACCCGCGATGGGCTTCGATGGCCGCACAGGAGATTCTGCCGCTACGCCCGGGTGGTGATGGGCAGGCGCATACCGCCCTCTACATCTTCTCGACCATCCACCCGCCCCGCCACCCTGAGGACGTTGCCGTGAACACATCACTTCACTCTCTTGCGAAGCTGGCCGCCCGCGTGTTGCTGATGCTGCTGTTCCTGGTATCGGGCCTGGGCAAGCTGTCCGACCCGGCGGCAACACAGGGCTACATGGCGGCGATGGGTCTTCCCGGCATCCTGTTGTGGCCCACCATCCTGTTCGAGATCGGCACGGCCCTGTGCATCCTGCTCGGTTTCCAGACCCGGGCAGTGGCCGCGGTGCTGGCCGCCTTCAGCCTGGTCACGGCCTTCATCTTCCACCACCAGCTCGCCGACCCGGTGCAGCAGATCATGTTCCTGAAAAATCTGGCCATCGCCGGCGGCTTCCTGCTGCTGGCCTGCAGCGGGCCTGGCCGCTTCAGCGTGGACGCCAGGCGCAGCAAGCCCTGAGCCGGGCAAAGCGCGGCATCCCGCCGCCCTGCCCTTGTCTCAGCGACCCTTGGGCGGGGCCGTCGAGCCCCGCACCATCAGGCTGAACTCCAGCGTCTGCTGACGCGGCACATCGACCTGTTCGATGATGGCGAGCAGCAGGTTGACTGCGCGCTCGCCGATCTCCCGCATCGGCTGCCTGATGGTCGTCAACGGAGGCGTCAGATAACGCGATGACGCCAGGTCGTCGAAGCCGACGATGGAGACGTCATCCGGTACGCGGATGCCCAGATCCCGGCAGGCTGCCAGCGCACCCAGCGCCATCTGGTCGCTGAAGCAGAAGATTGCGGTGGGTGCGGTTGCGGGCGGCAGCAGCGCCATCGCGGCCGCATGGCCGGACTCCACGGAAAAGTCACCCGGCACGACGCTGAGGTGGCGCAGGCGGCCACGCGCCCTGCCGGCGGCGCGCACGCCTTCCAGCCGTTGCGTGTGCAGGGGATTGTCGGGCGGTCCGCCGACCACAGCGATCCGCTCGTGCCCCAGTCCGTACAGGTGTTCCATCACAGCGCGCGCGGCGGCGGCGTTGTCGATGTGGACGCTGGGAATGCCCAGCGCGGGGTCGAACTCGCAGCCGTTGACCACCGGCGCGGCGACACCCCGTTGCTCGACGATATCGCGCGCTGTCGGCGGCAGGCGATGCCCCAGCACGATCAGGCCATCGGCCTCGTTGCGCCGGAGCATCTGCGCGTAACGCTCCTCGCGCTCGGGCAGGTTCTGGGTATCGCCCAACAAGACGGCGTAGCCGACGGCCTGCGCCGCGTCCTCCGCGCCCTGCAGGATCTGCGCGAAGAACGGGTTGGCGATGTCCGGCACGGTGACCAGGATCTTGCCGCTGCGCTGGGTCTTGAGTGTCCTGGCCACCGTGTTGGGCACGTAGCCCAGCGCAGCAGCGGCCTGCTCGATGCGCGCGCGTGTAGCCGGCAGCACTTTGTCCGGCCGGGAAAGCGCTCGCGACACCGTGCCTGCGGAGACGCCGACGTGCCTTGCGATGTCGTAGATGGTGGCCATGGCGTTACCTCTTCCTTCCGCTGTGCAGTGCACAACGGGTCTTTCGAATGCCCCTGCTAGGATAATGCAATCGATTGCATCGAGGGCGAATCAACGTGAAGACGCTCAAGGGTCCAGCGCTGTTCCTGGCGCAGTTCATCGGCGACACACCTCCCTTTGATCGGCTGGACACGCTGGCCGGATGGGCCGCGGGGCTGGGCTATTCTGGCGTACAAGTGCCGACCAGCGCGCCCCACCTGTTCGATCTGGCCGAGGCGGCGCGCAGCCAGGCGTACTGCGACGACATTGCCGGCATGCTGGCCGGACATGGCGTGCAGATCACCGAGCTGTCCACCCACCTGCAGGGGCAGCTGGTTGCAGTCCATCCGGCCTATGACAGCCTGTTCGACGGATTCGCGCCGCCGGACAAGCGTGGCGATCCGGCCGCCCGCCAGGCCTGGGCGGTGCAGCAGCTGCTGCTGGCCGCGAAGGCCAGCCAGCGCCTGGGCCTGACCGCGCATGCCACGTTCTCCGGCGCGCTGGCCTGGCCCTACTTCTACCCCTGGCCGCAACGCCCGCCTGGTCTTGTGGAAGAAGCCTTCGCCGAACTTGGCCGCCGCTGGCGCCCCATCCTGGATGCGTTCGACGCGTGCGGCGTGGACCTGTGCTTCGAGATCCACCCGGGCGAGGACCTGCATGACGGCGCGACCTTCGAGCGCTTCCTCGACGTGGTGGACCACCATCCCCGCGCGAAGATCCTGTACGACCCCAGCCATCTGCTGCTGCAGCAGATGGACTACCTCGGCTTCATCGACCGTTACCACGATCGCATCGGCATCTTCCACGTCAAGGACGCGGAATATCACCCCAGTGCCAGCAGTGGCGTGTATGGCGGCTACCAGGACTGGATCGATCGTCCGGGGCGGTTCCGATCACTCGGCGATGGGCAGATCGACTTCAAGGCGATCTTCTCGAAATTCGCCCAGTACGACTTCCCCGGCTGGGCAGTACTGGAATGGGAGTGCTGCCTGAAGCACCCGGAAGACGGTGCACGGGAAGGAGCCGCCTTCATCCGCGACCACATCATCCGCGTGACCGAACGCGCCTTCGACGACTTTGCCGACAGCGGCACCGATCCCGGATCACTGCGCCGCATGCTCGGGATCTGAGACATCACTGCCTGGGAGGGCAAGCCATGACGCACACCATGTCGCGCTTGGGCGCGATGATGTTTCTGCAGTTCTTCATCTGGGGGGCATGGTTCGTCACCCTGGGAACCTATCTGGTGCAGGGCCCGCTGCAGGCCAGCGCAAGCCAAGTGGCGACGGCCTTCCTCAGCCAGTCCATCGGTGCCATCGTCGCGCCCTTCCTGGTTGGCCTGATCGCTGACCGCTACTTCGCGGCGCAGCGCATCCTTGCGGTCCTGCACCTGGCTGGCGCAGTGCTGATGTGGCTGGCGTCCACCGCAACCAGCTTCAGCATGTTCTCCGCCTGCGTCATGGGCTACATGCTGCTGTTCATGCCGACGCTGGCACTGGCCAACAGCGTGGCGATGCGGCACATGCAGTCGCCCGAGAAACAGTTCCCGCTGGTGCGGGTGGCCGGCAGCGTCGGCTGGATCGTTGCAGGCGTGCTGATCGGCTGGCTGGGCTGGGAACAGGCGCACCGGCTCGAGCTGACCTTCCGGATGGCGGCGATGGCGTCGCTGGCGCTGGGCCTGTATGCGTTCACCCTGCCGCACACCCCGCCGCTGGCGCAGCAGCGCGATGCCGGCCTGGGGCAGATCCTGGGGCTGGATTCGCTGCGCCTGCTGAAGTCACGCTCGTACCTGGTGTTCTTCCTTGCGTCCATCGCGATCTGCATCCCGCTGGCGTTCTACTACAACTTCACCAACCCGTATCTCAACGACCTGGGCGTGCGCGGCGCGGCGGGCCTGCAGTCGCTGGGACAGGTCTCCGAAGTCCTGCTGATGCTGGCCATGCCGTTCCTGTTCGTGCGCCTGGGGGTGAAGACGATGCTGGCGGTGGGCATGGCCGCATGGGTCGTGCGTTACGTCATGTTCGCCTTTGGCGATGCGGGCGGCGGCTTCTCGCTGCTTGTGATCGGCATCGTGCTGCACGGCATCTGCTACGACTTCTTCTTCGTCACCGGCCAGATCTACACCGATGCGCATGCCGGGCCCGCCGCGCGCAGCAGCGCGCAGGGCTTCATCACCCTGGCAACGTACGGCGTGGGCATGCTGATCGGCACGTTCCTGTCCGGCGCGGTGGTGGAGCACTTCACCACTGCAGCCGGTCCGGACTGGCAGCAGATCTGGCTGTTCCCGGCAGGGGTCGCGCTGCTCGTGCTGATCGCCTTCCTGCTGCTGTTCCGCGACCGGCCAGTGGTTGCGGCCGCACCTTCCACGCCCTGAGGACCCTACCTGATGCCAAAGCCTGGAATCGCCATCGTAGGCACGGGAATGATCGGTGCCGTGCACCGTCGCGCGGCGCTGCTGGCGGGTGCCGACATCCGTGGCGTGGCCGCCTCTTCTCCGCAGCGCGCACGCGACGTGGCGCAGGCGTGGGGTGTCCCGCGTGCCTATCGGGACATCGAGGAGGTGGTCGCCGATCCACAGGTGCAGGTCGTGCACGTATGCACGCCCAACCACCTGCACCGTCCCATGGCACAGGCCGCACTGGAAGCCGGCAAGCACGTGGTCTGCGAGAAGCCGCTGGCCACCACGCTGGAGGACGCCCGGGCGCTGGCAGCATTGGCGGCCGCCAACGCGCTGGTCGCCACGGTGCCCTTCGTCTACCGCTACCACCCGGTGGTCCGCGAGGCGCGCGCACGCATCGCCCATGGCGAACTGGGGCCGCTGCACCTGATTCACGGCAGCTACCTGCAGGACTGGCTGCTGGACCCGGCCAGCAACAACTGGCGCGTGGACCCGGCGCTGGGCGGCGCGTCGCGCGTGTTCGCCGACATCGGCTCGCACTGGTGCGACCTGGTGGAATGGGTCAGCGGCGAGCGCTTCACCGAGGTCAGCGCGGCGTTCGACACGGTGATCGCCGAACGCAGCACCGACACCGGGCAAAGCTTCACCACAGCAGCGGCCGGTGGCGCGATGCAGGCGGTCACCAGCGAGGACGTGGCCGCGGCGATGTTCCGTACCGGCGCCGGGACGCTGGCATCGTTGACGGTCAGCCAGGTATCGGCCGGACGCCACAACCGTCTCT
>NZ_JBFRFE010000073.1:0-10465 GCF_052114665.1 Stenotrophomonas sp. 2YAF22
ACATACGCACAACCCGATGACCCTGCTGCGCGGCGTCGCTGACGACCTGCCGCTGATGACCTGGCTGCAGCAGCACATCTGGCCGGTGGAAGCGGCGGTGATCGGGCCCGAATTCGTGGCCGACGGCACCACCCTTGCCATCGCCGAGATGCTGCGTGGCGGCACCACCTGCGCCAACGAGAACTATTTCTTCGGTGACGTGCAGGCCGCCGTCTACAAGAAGCACGGTTTCCGCGCGCTGGTCGGCGCGGTCATCATCGACTTCCCCACCGCCTGGGCCAAGACCGACGACGAGTACTTCGCCAAGGCCGGTGAACTGCATGACCAGTGGCGCACCGACCCGCTGATCGGCACCGCATTCGCGCCGCATGCGCCGTACACGGTCAACGATGCCAATTTCGAGCGGGTGCGGATGCTGTCCGACCAGCTGGACATGCAGGTGCATCTGCATACCCATGAAACCGCGCAGGAAATCACCGATTCGATCAAGCTGCACGGCCAGCGTCCGCTGGCGCGGCTGGATCGCCTCGGCCTGGTCAACGACCGCCTGATCGCGGTGCATATGACCCAGCTGACCGAAGCCGAGATCCACCTGTGCGCCGAGCGTGGCGTCAGCGTGGTGCATTGCCCGGAATCGAACCTGAAACTGGCCTCTGGTTTCTGCCCGGCCTGCGCCCTGCAGCGCGCCGGTGTGAACCTGGCCATCGGCACCGACGGCTGCGCCAGCAACAACGACCTGGACATGTTCAGCGAGAACCGCACCGCGGCGATCCTGGCCAAGGCTGTGGCCGACGATGCCACCGCGCTGGACGCGGCGACCACGTTGCGCGCGTCCACGCTGGGTGGCGCCCGCGCATTGGGCTTCGGCGAGCACATCGGCTCGATCGAGGTCGGCAAGCAGGCCGACCTGGTCTGCGTTGATCTGTCCGCGCTGGAGACCCAGCCGTTGCACAACGTGCTGTCGCAGCTGGTGTACGCCACCGGCCGGCAGCAGGTCAGCGACGTCTGGATCGCCGGCAAGCCCAAGCTGGTGCAGCGCGAGCTGGTCGGCATGGACCTGCCGGGCATCATCGCCAACGCGCGCCAGTGGCGCGAGCGCATCCGTCATATCCGCGCCTGAGTGCAGGCGCCGCAAGGACAACCGTCATGACTGCCCCCCACGCTTCTTCCAATTTCGATCAGGCCGAGCTGGACAAGTTCGCTGCGCTGGCCAACCGCTGGTGGGACGCCGACGGCCCGCAGAAGCCGCTGCACGCACTGAATCCGGTGCGCCTGCAGTACGTTGCCGACCGCGCGCCGCTGCGAGGTGCGCGTGTGCTCGACATCGGTTGCGGTGGCGGGCTGCTGAGTGAAGCGCTGGCCCAGGCCGGTGCCGAAGTGACCGCCATCGATCTGGCGCCGGAGCTGGTCAAGGTTGCGCGTCTGCATGCCCTGGAAAGCGGCGTCAGCGTCGACTACCGGGTGCAGGCCGCCGAGGACCTGGCCGCCGAACAACCGGGCAGCTTCGATGTGGTGACCTGCATGGAAATGCTCGAGCACGTGCCCGATCCGGGCGCGATCATCGAGGCCTGCAAGCGTTTGCTGAAGCCGGGTGGCCATCTGTTCCTGTCCACCATCAACCGCACCGCAGCCGCATTCGCCGTGGCCATCGTCGGTGCCGAGTACGTGGCACGCCTGCTGCCCAGGGGCACCCACCACTACCAGGAATTCATCAAGCCGGCCGAGCTGGCACGTTGGCTGCGCGAGGCCGACCTGCAGTTGGCCGATGTCAGCGGCATGGCCTATGAGCCGTGGCGCAACCGCGCCCGCCTGAGCAGCCGCACCGACATCAACTACCTGGCCCACGCGGTCAAGGCCCMGTGACCGCCGCCGTGTTCCCGCGTGCGGTGCTGTTCGACCTGGACGGTACGCTGCTGGACAGCGCCCCGGATTTCGTCGCCACCCTTGATGCGATGCTGGCCGAGCGCGGCCGCGCACCGATCGATCCGGCGCAGTTGCGGCCGGTGGTGTCCAAGGGCTCACGGGCGATGGTGTCGGCCGCGTTTCCAGAGCTGGAAGCGGCCGAGCGCGACGCACTGATTCCCGAGTTCCTGCAGCGCTACGAAGCCTCGATCGGCCAGCACGCCGTGCTGTTCGACGGCGTCGCCGGCATGCTCGATGCGCTGGACGCTGCTGGTACGGTGTGGGGCATCGTCACCAACAAGCCTGAATACCTGGCGCGGCTGATCGTGCCCCAGTACGGCTGGCAGCAGCGCTGCGCCGTGCTGGTCGGTGGTGACACCCTGGCCGAGCGCAAGCCGCATCCGTTGCCGCTGCTGCACGCCGCGCAGCTGATCGGCATCGCAGCGGAAGACTGCGTGTACGTCGGCGACGATGAGCGCGACATCATCGCCGCGCGTGCTGCCGCCATGCCGTCGGTGGCGGCGCTGTGGGGCTACCGCCTGCACAGTGATGACCCGTTGGCCTGGCAGGCCGATGTGCTGGTCGAGAACGCCGGACTTCTGCAACTGGCCAGTCTCTGGCCGACCCGGCCGGCGACCCCGGCCCAGCCGTAAGGAACAACGTAGTGAGCAGTACCGCGCTGGATAGTTTCCTCGACAAGTGGCGCAGCCGCTGGCCGGAATGGTCGGTGGCCGAGCCGTTCGTGGCCGAACCGCAGCGCCATGTGGCGCTGGCGTGGTTCGCGCTGCTGCAGGAATTCGACGACATGCTCAACACCACTGGCGACCCGCTGCCGGCGGACGCCAAGCTGGCATGGTGGGGCGAGGAACTGCGCAGCTGGGCCGCGCAGCGTTCGCGGCATCCGCTGGGACGCGTGCTGGAGCCGGTACGGGCACCGTGGGTGCAGCTGGCCGAGGCGCTGCCGGATCTGGTCGAGGCGCGCACCGTAGCGCTGGACGCTGCCGGAGCCGAACGCGCACTGGGCAACTATGCCGACGCGGTGGCTGCGGTCGAGGTCGTGGTGTTTGCCGACAAGCCGCGCAAGGGGGCTGGCCATGCCGTGCTGCTGCAGACCCTGGCCCAGCGCCTGCAGGACGCTGGCGTGGCCGGAGTTCCGCGCAGCCTGCTGGACGAAGATGCCGGCAACGCTGCACAGCGTTGGGCGCAGCAGTTGCTGAAAGGGTGGGGCACCCGCGTGCCCGGTCCACGCGCACGCCGGGTGTGGGCGAGCCTGGCGCGTGCACGTCTGGCGGCGCAGGCCGCCGGCAAACCGATTGAAGCCACGCCCGTGCGCACGTTGCTGCGCGTGTGGTGGGCCGCGCGCGGCTGAACCCTCACCTGGTAGTGCCGGCCGCTGGCCGGCAATCCGGGTAGGTTGGTGAACACCATGAGGTTGCCGGCCAGCGGCCGGCACTACCGTTACTTGCGCTCCAGCACCAGCAGCGGATCGATGCGGGTGTCGAACCAGTTCATGCCCCAGTGCAGGTGCGGCCCGGTGGCACGGCCGGTGGCGCCGACGGCGGCGATCACCTGGCCCTGTTCGACGCGATCACCGACCTTCACGTCGATGCGCGACAGGTGCAGGAAGTTCGAACTGACGCCGAAGCCGTGGTCGAGCAGCAGGGTGCCACCGGTCAGGTACAGATCCGGCCCGGCGAACGTCACCACACCAGCCGCCGGTGCCTTCACCGGGGTGCCGGTCGGCACTGCGATGTCCATGCCGGAGTGGCCGGCGCCGGGCTGGCCGTTGTACACGCGGGCGTTGCCGAAGCGGCCGCTGATGCGGCCCTGCACCGGCCAGATGAAGGTCTGGGTGAAATCGGTGCGGTTGTCGTCGCGCGCACGCGCAGCGGTGACCTGCGCCTGTTCGCGCTTGATCCGCTCGGCGATGGCCGGCGGCGGATTGACCGTCTTCGGCGGTACGCCGTTCACCCGCTCGGTCGGCCAGTCGCGTGGGGTCACGGCGATGGCGGCCGTCTCGCTGCTGCCATCCGGTCGGCGGATCTGCACCTGCAGCGGGCCCTTCTCATCGCGACCGATGCCGAGCACCACGCTGCCGTAGCTGCTCACGCGCAGGTCGCGACCTGCATAGCGCACGCTGCTGCCGGCAGGAACCTTGCCGATCACCAGCGCGCCCTGCGACGCGCTGGCCGGGAACACCACGCGGCTGTCGATCAGGTCGCCGATGCCGTCCTGTGCCTGGGCTGCGGGTGCGGAGAGCAGGGGCGCTGCCAGCAGCAGCGCCGCGAACATGAGTGCCGGACGCATCAGCGGTCGTAGGTCATGCGCTGGCCGGCGGGCTTGCCCACCAGCGTGCTGCCGTCCCAGACCAGCTGGCCGTTGACCCAGGTGGAGGCGATGCGCGAACGGAACGTGGTGCCTTCGAACGGCGACCAGCCGCACTTGGACAGCACGTCCTCGCGCTTGACCGTGAACGGCACATCCTCCACCAGCACCAGATCGGCAAAGTAACCTTCGCGCAGGAAGCCACGCTCTTCCACATCGAACAACTGGGCCGGGGCATGGGCGAATTTCTGCACGACCTGCTCGCGGGTCAGCTTGCCTTCGTGCACGCGTTCCAGTGCGGCGACCAGCGCGTACTGCACCAGCGGCAGGCCGGACGGCGCCTGCGCATAGGGCTTCTGCTTCTCTTCCCAGGTATGCGGGGCGTGGTCGGTGGCCAGCACGTCCAGCACGTCGTCAGCCAACGCGGCCGTGATCGCCTCGCGATCGGCCACGTCCTTGATCGCCGGATTGCACTTGATCAGGTTGCCCTTGGTCGCGTAATCCGGGCGGGCGAAGTGCAGGAAGTGCACGCAGGTTTCGGCGGTGATCTGCTTGCGGCTGCCGTCGGCGCGGATCAGCGGGCCCTTCTCGAACAGCGCCAGTTCGTCGGCGGTGGAGATGTGCAGCACGTGCAGGCGGGTGCCGTGCTTGCGCGCCAGCGACATGGCCAGCCGCGTTGATTTGATGCAGGCTTCGCGCGAACGGATGTCCGGGTGCATCTCCGGGGTCAGTGCGTCGCCGTACTTCTCCTGGAACGCTTTCAGGTTGGCATCGATCATCGGCGTGTCTTCGCAGTGCGTGATGATCGGGGTCGGGCACTCGCGGAAAATCGCGTCCAGGGTTTCCGGGTTGTCGACCAGCATGTTGCCGGTGGAGGCGCCCATGAATACCTTCACACCCGGCGCCTTCTTCGGATCGAGCGCGCGGATGGCGTCCAGGTTGTCGTTGCTGGCACCGTGGTAGAAACCGTAGTTGGCCCAGGCCCGGCCGCGTGCCAGCTCGTACTTGGCTTCCAGGATGGTCGAATCCAGGGTCGGCGGGTTGGTGTTGGGCATGTCCATGAAGCTGGTCAGGCCACCGGCCACGGCTGCAGCCGATTCGCTGGCGATGTCACCCTTGTGGGTCAGGCCGGGTTCGCGAAAATGCACCTGGTCGTCGATCATCCCGGGCAGCAGCCAGCGCCCGGCCGCATCCACCACCTGTTCGCCATCACGCGGGGTCAAACCCTTGCCGATCTGCGCGATGCGGTCGTTCTCGATGCGCAGGTCGCCTTCGAAGGTGCGGCCTTCATTGACCAGGCGGGCGTTGGTGATGAGCGTGGAGGACATGTCAGTGTTTTCCTGTGCAACGGCAAGAAGGGGCGTTGGGAGATTCGGGCACTGGATCGAAGCCGCCGGGATGGAACGGATGGCAGCGGCCCAGCCGTCGCGCCGCCAGCCAGCTGCCGCGCAGCGGGCCGTGCCGGGAGATGGCATCCATGGCGTATTCAGAGCAGCTCGGCACGAAACGGCAGCGAGGCCCCAGCAGGGGGCTGATGAAGCGCTTGTAGAAGCGCAGCAGGGCGATGAGCAGGCGCGAGATCACGCAGTCATCTTAAGCCAGTTGGCATGAAGGCCGCATTTGTGCAGGATGGGCCGTTGGTCGCATGTCGTAGATGGCCTGCGACCGCTAGCGGCACCCCTCCAGGTGCCGGACAGGTTCCGTACCGCGCAAGGCGGTCCGTGTTCGTCGGACCGCACCTTGGACCCGTTGACTCCTGGACTGAATGGAGCGGGCCCCCAAGGTTGCTGCTGCGGGTCGGGTAGGCTATAAAGGCCCGCTTTCCCGGGCCCCGGGGAATCCAAGGAAGAGCGTTTCGTGGCTGCTAAAAAAACTGCAAAGAAGGCCGTCAAGGCCGCCAAGAAAACCGCCAAGCCTGTTGTGAAGAAGTTGGCGGCCAAGCCCGTTGCCAAGAAGCCGGCCAGCAAGCCGGCGACCAAGGCGGCATCCTCACAGCCGGCGGCCAGGAAGGCCACCGCAAAGAAAGCGCCGGTGAAATCCGGCAAGCCGGCAGTGGCGAAGAAACCCGCTGCGCCGGTCAAGGCCAAACCTGTCGCTGCCAGCAAGAAGGCGCCGGCGGTGAAGAAGGTTGCCAGCAAGGCTGCGCCGGTGAAGAAGGCCGCTGCCAAGCCGGCACCGAAGAAGGCAGCAGCCAAGCCGGCGCCGAAGGCGGTGGTGAAGAAGGTTGCCGCCGCGCCTGCTGCCAAGCCGGCAGCAAAGAAGGTGGCGCCTGCCAAGCCGGCACCGGCCAAGAAGGTTGCCAAGAATGTCGCCCCGCCGGCCGCCAAGCCGACGCCGGCCCCTGTAGTGAAGTCCGCACCGAAGCCAGCTGCGAAGCCGGCCCCGGCCAAGTCTGTCCCGGCCAAGACCGCGGCAGTGGCAGCAGCCAAACCGGCCCCCAAGCCGGCCACGGCCGCCGCTTCTGCAGCATCGACCGCCCCGCAATCCAAGAATCCCGTGCCCGTTTCGAAATCGCCTGCTAAAACCGCCGTGAAATCCGATTCCGCTCCGAAGACCGTGACCCGCCCCGTGGGCAAGGTTGCCGTGGCCGTCGCTGCCCGTTCGGCAGCGCCTGCGCCGCGTAGCRAGTACAAGGTCGTCGAATACAAGACCGATGAGGCCACCGGCCGCCCGATCCTGCCCGCAGGCTACAAGCCGGCCTCGGACGAGGAGTACATGAGCCCGCTGCAGCAGGAGTACTTCCGCCAGCGCCTGCAGAACTGGCGCGCCGACCTGGTGGAAGAGTCCAAGCAGACCATCGAGAACCTGCGTGAGGAAGTGCGTGACATCGGCGATGAAGCCGAGCGCGCGACCCGCGAAACCGAGAACTCGCTGGAGCTGCGCACCCGTGACCGTTACCGCAAGCTGATCGGCAAGATCGACAGCACCCTCAAGCGCCTGGAAGCAGGCGATTACGGGTACTGCGTGGACACTGGTGAAGAGATCGGCCTGGAGCGCCTTGAAGCGCGCTTGACCGCCGAGCGCACCATCGACGCCCAGGAGCGTTGGGAGCACCTGCAGAAGCAGCAGGGCGACTGATTCCGGTTCGTTGTGATGTCATGCAAAAAGCCCGGCTTCGGCCGGGTTTTTTGTTGGGTTCGAGTTGGCTGTGTAGAGCGGCGCCTTGGTTGTTCCGTGAGCGAGCGGGCGGGTCACCCGGACCAGGACACGCCGTAAACCCATCCTTGGGGGCTCGGTCGCGCCATCCATGGCGCGAACGGTCCTGGCCCGGGTGACCCGCCCGCTCCAGACGGTTCCCGAGTGCGGCCGCTGTAGAGCCGAACCACGCTCGGCTCAGGCCGAAGCCGGAGGCTGGAGGGTGGGAGAGCAAAAGCAGGAGCAGCCAAGCATGGCTTGGCTCTAGCAGGGGCGACCATGCGTGCGCTCGCGACTGATGGGTCCGCCTAGTAGCGAGCCGAGCACCGCATCGAGGAAGAGTGACGGGGGCAATCAAATGCCCGGCGCCGCCGAACCCGCTCTCCGCGGGATCACTGCAGATCGCGCAGATTCAATTTGCGCAGCGTCGGGTTCTTCCATGCGGTGACCCCGGCCACGCTCAGCACCGCGAACCCGCCCAGCACCACCGCCGGCACCAGCCCCAGCACCCTGGCCATCGTGCCGGCATAGAACGCGCCCAGTTCGTTGGACGAACTGATGAAGATGCCATTGATCGACGATACCCGGCCGCGCATCTCTTCCGGCGTGGCCAACTGCAGGATGGTGGAGCGGATCACCACCGACACGCCGTCGAAGGCGCCGTAGAACAGCAGGATCAACGCCGACAGCCAGAAGTGCTGGGACAGGCCGAAGCCGATCACGCACAAGCCGAAGCCGGCGACCGCGAACAGCAGCACCCGACCGGCATTGCGGTGCAGGGGGTGGCGCGCCAGCCACAGGCCCACGCACACTGAACCCAGTGCCGGGGCCGCGCGCAGGATGCCCAGGCCCTCCGGGCCGTGATGCAGGATCTCGTGCAGGAACGCCGGTAGCATCGCCACCACACCGCCCAGCAGTACCGAGAACATGTCCAGCGCCATGGCGCCGACCATGATCCGGTTGCCGACCACGAAGCGCGCGCCTTCGGCAATGCTCTTGAAGATCGGGGCGGCTGGACCGGCATGCACCGGCTCTTCCACCTTCAGCGTGGCCAGGCAGCCCATCGCCACCAGCGCGAAGGCCGTGGCCACCGCATAGGACAGGCCCTTGCCACCGAAGCCGACCAGCACGCCACCCAGTGCCGGGCCGGCGATCATGCCGGTCTGGAACACCACGGCGCCGAGGCCGGCGCCACGGGCGAAATGTTCACGTGGCAACACGCGGGCGAACAGGGCGTTGTAGATCGGCGACAGGAAGGCGCGGACCATGCCGGTCAGGGCGATGGCTGCATAGATCGGCCACACGCCTTCAACCGGCAGCCAGCCCTTGGCTACGCTGGTCAGCACCAGCGCGGTGGCGACCAGGCCGGAACAGGCGACCATGCCCAACTTGCGGCGCGGCAGATGATCCACCAGGTAACCGGCAAACGGGGCCACGCAGAAGAACGGCAGCACCTCGGCCAGGCCGATCAGGCCCAGCGAGAACGGATTGCGGGTGACTTCGTAGATGTGCCAACCGACGGTGACCGCGACCACCTGGTAGGACAGCATCGCGAAGATGCGATACGCCAGCAGCCTGGCGAAACCGGGCCGGGACAGCAGGCCCAGCGCGGTGTCTTCGGCCGTGGCGGGCTCGCTCACGACGGATCGCGCTGCAGCTGAGCCTGCGCGGTCTCACGGATGAACGCCAGCATTGCCGCCACGCCGTTGCTGCGGGTCGGCGACAGGTGGCGGGCCAGGCCGATATCCTGGATGTAGCTGGGTTCGGTGGTCAGGATCTCCTGCGCGCTGCGCCCGGAGTACACGCGCAGCGCCAGGAAGATCAGGCCGGAAACGATGGCCGAATCGCTGATGGCGTGGAAGCGCAGCGACTGCGCGTTGCCTTCCGGCACGATCCAGACCATTGACTGGCAACCGAGCAGGCGGTGCTCTTCGGTCTTCCACGCGTCCGGGAAGGCGGGCAGCTTGCGGCCGAGGTCGATCAGGTACTGGTAGCGCTCGGACCAGTCGCCGAAGAAACCGAATTCCTCGGCGATGGCCGTCTGTGCCTCGGCGGCGGTGGGTTCAAGCGGGAACGGGGAGTCGATCACAACAGTCTCTACAGTAGGGAGCGTGGCCGGCGGACCGGCCACGGGGCAGGGCAGGTCAGCCGCGCTTGCGCGACCAGCGCACGCCCTGCGGGGTGTCTTCCAGCACGATGCCTTCGGCGGCCAGCTGGTCGCGGATGGCGTCGGAACGGGCGAAGTCGCGCGCCTGCTTGGCCGCCGCACGTTCGTCGATCAAGCCCTGGATGCGCGCGTCGTCGTCGCTGTCGCCAGCGGCGTTGCCGAACCACTGCGCCGGATCGGCCTGCAGCAGGCCCAGGGCGAGGCCGGCGCCGAGCAGTTCACTCTTCAAGCGTGCGCGTTCGGCAGGATCGGTGGCGCGGCGCGCTTCACCGGCAATACGGGCCACTTCGGCCAACGCCTGCGGCGTATTGAGATCGTCATCCAATGCCGCTTCGATCTCTGCCGGGATCACCGCGGCGGCGGCCACATCGGCCAGCTCGCGCAGGGTGCCATACAGGCGGTCGAGGGTGCGGCCGGACTGTTCGATCAGCGCGTCGGACCAGTCCAGCGGCTGCCGGTAGTGGGCCGACAGCAACGCCAGGCGCAGCGCCTCGGGGGCATGCCTGCGCACCAGGTCGTGGACGCGCTCGATGTTGCCGATCGACTTGCTCATCTTGGCGCCGCCGAAGTTGAGCATGCCGTTGTGCAGCCAGAAGCGCGCGAACACCTTGCCGCCGTGCGCGCACTCGCTCTGTGCGATCTCGTTTTCGTGGTGCGGGAACTGCAGGTCGACGCCGCCGGCATGGATGTCGATGGTCTCGCCAAGGTGCGCGGCGGCCATCGCCGAGCATTCGATATGCCAGCCGGGACGGCCGCGGCCCCAGGGCGACTCCCAGCCCGGCAGGTCGTCGCCGGACGGCTTCCACAGCACGAAGTCGCCAGGCGCGCGCTTGTAGGGAGCGACCTCGACACGGGCACCGGCCAGCATCTCTTCCGGGTCGCGGCGCGACAGCTTGCCGTAGCCCTCGAAACTGCCGACGGCGAACAGCACGTGCC
>NZ_JBFRFE010000074.1:0-10465 GCF_052114665.1 Stenotrophomonas sp. 2YAF22
CCATGGCAGCGTCGCGTATCTCATGGAATGGCAGCATGGTCTCGAAGCCGAATTCGTGTTCCATGCTGATGCGGACCAGGCCGCCAATGGCGAACCAGCTGGTATTGGCGTGCACATCGATGCCATGCCAACCGCCCCCCGCCAGCAGATCCAGCGTCTGCGCCCGGGGCATCTTTGTCCTCTCCTCCCGCAGCAGCGCGCGGCGGTGCCGTTTCATCAGCAGGCGCAGCTGCTTCACCGTGGTGATGTTGAAGGCGGTGAGCTCCGGCAGCAGCTCGGCGATGTCCGCGTCGGTCCAGTAATCGTGGCGACGGTGATACATCGACAGCACCACCTTGCGGATGGTGGCCACGGTGAGTGGGGCCAGATCGGCACGGGCGCGGGCATTGGGGCGTTTCATCCGGTGTCCTCCGGGGAGCCTGGGCATGGTGGCATGGCGGGGGTGCGCCAACCAAGGTTGGCAACTACCGAAGCACAGACCAGAGCGGCGCAGTCGTCATTACAAGGCGACATAAGTGTTTGTGACGTACTTGGCACATCCGCACATCGACCGCGTGAAGAGGTAGGGGGTTGTTCGTTGTGTCGCGTTTGGCTCGTTGCGATGGGGCAGATCCGCCCCGCCGTCCTGCCATGCCGATTCACAACAGAAGGATTCGTGTATGAAGCGACACACGCAACGCTCCGCGCCACCGCGCTCTGCGCGCCTGGCCTTGGCCACTGCCCTGGTGCTGGGCAGCCTGGCCGTTACCGCCCATGCGCAACAGGCCGATCCACTGGCGGGCCGCCAGTGGCACCTGCTCAATACCGGCCAAGCGGTGCTGGGCGATACCCTGCCGGTGGCCGGCAACGATCTGAACGTGGATGGCCTGTACCGCAACGGCATCCGCGGCCAAGGCGTCATCATCGGTATCGTCGATGACGGCCTGCAGATCGCGCATCCGGATCTGGCTGCCAACGTGGCGGCAGTGGCAGGCAAGAACTTCGCCAACGGCAGCAACAACCCTTCGCCGTCCGACCCCAACAGCGACAACCACGGCACGATGGTCGGCGGCATCGCCGGTGCGGTCGGTGCCAACGGCGTGGGCGTGCGCGGCGTTGCGCCCGCGGCCACGCTGAAGGGCTTCAACGTGCTGGCCTCGGATGCTGCGGGCAACCAGCTGAGCAATATCGARTACKCSTGGTGGGATGGCGCCGAGTCGGCCGATGTGCAGGTGTTCAACAACAGCTGGGGCGCCGGTCCCAGCAATCCGAACCTACCGTTCGCCTTCAGCCAGAACGACGTGGCATCCAATGAGCAGGCCCTCTCCGGCACGCGCGGCGGCCGCGGCGGCATCTACGTGAAGGCGGCGGGCAACAACTTCGACAACGCTGCGATCAACCAGTTCCAGGACGTGTGCACCGCCGATACCAAAAACCGCAGGACGGGCTGCGTGCCGGCCGGCCGCGATCCACGCAACAACCTGTTCAACGTGATCACCGTGGCGGCAGTACGCGCCGACGGCGTGCGTTCGTCGTACTCGTCCACCGGTTCGGCGCTGTGGGTGTCCGGCTTTGGTGGCGAGAACGGCTGGCAGCGACAGTACGTGCCGAACCAGTTGGCGGTTCGCTACGATCCGGCCATCCTCACCACCGACGTGACCGGCTGCGCGCAGGGCAGCAACACCAACGCCCAGCGTTACAACGCGCTGGACAGCAACCTGTCAGCCCTCGACAGCACCTGCAACTACACCGGCAGGATGAACGGTACCTCGGCAGCGACGCCGATGGTGTCGGGCGTGGCAGCGCTGGTGCTGGAAACCAATCCGAACCTGTCCTACCGCGATGTGAAATACATCCTGGCCACTACCGCCACGCGCAATCATCCCAACCAGCCGGCGGTGACGCTGGCCGATGGGCGCGTGCTGGTGCCGGGCTGGACGGTGAACGCCGCCAATCGTGCCTACAGCAACTGGTACGGCTTCGGCGTGGTCAATGCGGCGCGTGCCGTACAGGTGGCGGAGAACTTCCAGTCGCTGGGGCCGCTGGTGGACACCGGCTGGCGCACCACCACGCGCACCGTTGCCATTGGCAACACCACCAACGCCGCCGCGCGCCTGACCTTCCAGGTGGCCAATGGTGCACGCAACATCGAATCGGTGCAGCTGGGATTCCGGGTGAACCACAGCAACACCCGCCAGCTGCAGTTCGTGCTGATTTCGCCCAGTGGCACGCGCAGCGTGGTGCAGCCGGCCTTCACCGCAATCGGCTCCGGCACGGGCGGCGTGCAGCGCAACTTCACCAACTGGGATCTGTTGTCCAGCAATGCCTTCCTGGATGAGGCGGCGACGGGCACCTGGACCCTGGAAGTGACCGACATGGGGCAGGCCGCGAACGCAGCGTCGCGCGGCAACCTCGAATTCTTCAAGATCCGCGTTCTGGGGCACTGATGATGAAGACGACCATTCTGTTGAGCACTCTCGCCCTGGCGGCGATGACGACCACCGCTTCGGCGCAGAGCTCGGGCCAGACCCCGCCTGCAAAGACCCTGTCCACCGTGGATGCGCAGGCGCTGAAGGCCACCGCGACCGGCCGTTCGTTTGATGTGGGCGGCACCCGTTTCCAGCTTTCGCCCTCGACCAGCGTGAAGGCGACCGGCGGCGGGCAGTTCACGATCACGCCGTCAGCGGCGCCGGCCGCAACCACCAGTTCGCGCAGCAAGCGCTCGCTGGATGGTGGCAGCGCAGGCGCTGCGGATGCGGGCGCCGGCAAGTTCGCGGCGGCGGTTTCCAACGACGGCGCGCCGGTGGTGGCTACCTCGCGAGTGAAGGTGTTCTTTACCGATGCCGCCTCGGCGCAGCGTGCGGCCACTGCCACCGGCGGCACCGTGGTGAAGGTGTCGAAGGCCTCGGGACGGGCGATCGTGGAGTACCCGTCGGTGAATGCAGCACTGGATGCAACCACCAGACTGCTGTCGACCGCGGGCATCCGCGCGGCCGAGCCGGACGTGGTGCAGTGGGAAGAGAAGAAGTGATCTAGGGCGTTGCGTGGTGCCCCCGGCCGGTTGGCTCTCCTGGCCGGCCGGGGGATTGGCGAGCGGGAGGGCGTGCCGACCAACGGTCGGCACCCACCACAATCCAATGGCACCCACCACAATCCAATGGCACCCACCAGATTCCAATGGCATCCACCAGAATCCCAACGGTCGGCATGCACCAGATTCCCAATGTCGGCACCCGCCAGAATCAGGATGTCGGCACCCACCAGGTTCATTCATCGCGTGTCGACCAAGGTCGACACCTGCCAGGGCGATGCGTCGTTCAGCGGGCGGCGACGCTCGCGCTGTGCGGCAGCTTGCACGCCGCCAATGCTTCACTGCCCGCGGCCGGGTGTTCCGGCTCCAGCAGCAACCGCTGCACGTCCGAGAACAGCTGCTCCATCGGCATGCCGTAGGGCGCGAACAGGCGCAGGCGGCCCTGGCGGTCGAACACGTAGCCGCCGGCGATGTGGCTCATCGTGTAGGTGTCCGGCAGCTGTCCGGGCTCTTTCTCGTAGAACGCCTTGAAGTCACTGGCCATCGCCGAGAGCTGTGCCTCGTCACCGACCAGTGCCATCGCCTTCGGGTCGAACGCGTGCACATAGGTGTGCGCGACTTCGGGGGTATCGCGCGCCGGATCGACGCTCACAAACACCACCTGTAGCTGGTCGGCATCCTTGCCCATCAGGTGCTTGACCTGGCTCAGTTCGACCATCGTGGTCGGGCACACGTCCGGGCAGCTGGTGAAGCCGAAGAACAGGTAGGTCACCTGCCCTTGCAGGTCCTTCGGGCCACGCAGGGTGCCGGCGCTGTCAGGCATGGTCCAGTGCTGGCCCAGTTCCTCGCAGGCGATGTCCTTGGAATAGAAATCCATGCGCGACTGCGCGCTGCAGCCGGCCAGCAGGCCGAGTGCGAGGCCTGCGGCAAACAGCGGCAGGCGCAGGGAACGAACAACGGAAGCAACACGCATCACGGGTACCACCAACACGAGGTGGGCGCGGTCTCGGTCAGGCCTGCCCTGGGGGGAGAGAGGGCTGAGGTGCCAGGGCGATCGCGCACTCCTTGCCGATCGCCCCGGCCACGGTCAGTTGATCATCATGTGGTAGTGCATGCTCCAGATGATCCAGATCGACAATGCGACCACGATGAACAGGATCACCAGGGTGAACACGAAGCTGGCGAGGTTCCAGCCACCTTCGGATTTGCGGTCCATGTGCAGGAAGTACACCAGCTGCACCAGGATCTGCGCGACCGCGAAGCCGACCAGCAGGAACAGGGTGACCGGCCGCGACAGCACCGGGTTCATCACCAGCGCGAACGGCACCACCGTCAGCAGCGCGCACAGCACGAAGCCGATCAGGTAGGACTTGGTGGAACCGTGCGCATTGCCGGCGCGCGAGGTTTCGACGTGGGCCATGTCAGAAGGCTCCGATCAGGTAGACGAAGGTGAAGACGCAGATCCACACCAGGTCCAGGAAGTGCCAGAACAGGCTCAGGCAGGAAACGCGGGTGATGTTGGTCGGGGTGAGGCCGCGGCGATACACCTGGTGCATCACCACCGCCATCCAGATCAGGCCGCTGGCCACGTGCAGGCCGTGGGTGGCAACCAGGGCGAAGAACGCCGACAGGTAGGCACTGGTGCTGGGGCCGGCCCCTTCATGGATGAGGTGCGAGAACTCGTACAGCTCCATGCCGATGAACGAGGCACCGAGCACGAAGGTCACGCCCAGCCAGCGCAGCACCGCCGCCTTGTCCAGGCGGTGCATGGCCAGCACGGCCTGGCCATAGGTGATGCTGGACACCAGCAGGATGAAGGTCTCGGCCATCACGAACGGCAGCGAGAACAGTTCCTTGCCGGTCGGGCCGCCGGCGTAGGCGGTGCTGAGCACCGCGTACGAGGCGAACAGCGAGCCGAACAGCACCAGGTCGGACATGAGGTACACCCACATGCCGAACACCTTCATGCCGCCCTGTTCGTGGGCGTGGTCGTGCGCGTGGTGGTCGTCGTGGACCAGCGCATCGCTGTCCAGTTGCGGACGGGTCAACAGGTTCATGCGCCTGCCTCCTGCAGCTTGGCGTGGTTGGCCGCTTCGGTACGCGCCACCTCTTCGGAGCTGACGTAGTAATCCACGTCCTCGTTGTAGGAGCGCGCGATCAGGGTGGCGATCATCGCGATGAAGCTGGCACCGGCCATCCACCAGATGTGCCACACCAGGGCGAAGCACAGCACCAGGATCCAGACGTTGAGGATCAGCGGCACACCGGTGTTCTTCGGCATGTGGATCGGTGCGTACTTCTTCGGTGGAGGCGGCAGGCCACGCTTCTTCGCTTCGTGGAAGGCGTCCAGCTCATCGGCCTTGGGCACCACGGCGAAGTTGTAGAACGGCGGCGGCGACGGCGTGGCCCATTCCAGCGTGCGTGCATTCCACGGGTCACCGGTGAGGTCGAGGTTGCGCTTGCGGTCGCGCACGCTGACGTAGATCTGCACCAGCATCAAGATGATGCCCGCAAACACGAACAGCGCACCGATGAAGGCGGCGATCAGGTACGGCGTCCACGCCGGATTGTCGTACTGGTTCATGCGCCGGGTCATGCCCATGAAGCCCAGCATGTACAGCGGCATGAAGGCCAGGTAGAAGCCGATCACCCAGCAGGCGAAGGACCACTTGCCCAGGCGCTCGTTGAGGGTGAAGCCGAATACCTTCGGGAACCAGTAGACGAAGCCGGCCAGGTAGCCGAACAGCGCACCGCCGATGATGGTGTTGTGGAAGTGCGCGACCAGGAACAGGCTGTTGTGCAGCAGGAAGTCCGCGCCCGGGATGGCCAGCAGCACGCCGGTCATGCCACCGATGGTGAAGGTGACCAGGAAGGCGATGGTCCACAGCATCGGCACGCTGAACTCCACGCGGCCGCCGTACATGGTGAACAGCCAGGTGAAGATCTTCACGCCGGTGGGAATGGCGATGATCATCGTCATGATGCCGAAGAAGGCATTGACGCTGGCACCGGAGCCCATGGTGAAGAAGTGGTGCAGCCAGACGATGAAGGACAGGATGCCGATCGCCAGGGTGGCGCCGACCATCGACTTGTAGCCGAACAGCTTCTTGCGCGAGAACGTGGCGGTCACTTCAGAGAAGATGCCGAACGCCGGCAGCACCAGGATGTACACCTCCGGGTGGCCCCAGGCCCACACCAGGTTCACGTACATCATCGGGTTGCCACCCAACGTGTTGGTGTAGAAGTTGAAGTCCAGGTAGCGGTCCAGGGTGAGCGCACCCAGGGCTACGGTCAGGATCGGGAAGGCGGCGATGATGATCACGCTGGTGACCAGCACGGTCCAGGTGAACACCGGCATCTTCATCAACGTCATGCCCGGCGCACGCATGCGCAGGATGGTGATGAACAGGTTGACGCCGGTCAGCAGGGTACCGATGCCGGAGGCCTGCAACGCCCAGATGTAGTAATCGACACCGACCCCGGGACTGAACTCGATGCCCGACAGCGGCGGATAGGCGACCCAGCCGGTCATCGCGAATTCGCCAACACCCAGCGAGATCATCATCAGCGCAGCGCCGACCACGAAGATCCAGAAGCTGAAGGCGTTGAGGAACGGAAACGCCATGTCGCGCGCACCGATCTGCAGCGGCACGATGATGTTCATCAGGCCGACCACGAATGGCGTGGCCACGAAGAAGATCATGATCACGCCGTGCGCGGTGAAGATCTGGTCGTAGTGTTCCGGTGGCAGGAAGCCATCGCTGCCCGGCCCGGCCGCCGCCAGCTGTGCGCGCATCATCAGTGCATCGGCGAAGCCGCGCACCAGCATGACCAGCGCGACGACCACGTACATGATGCCGATCTTCTTGTGGTCCACCGTGGTGAACCAGTCGCGCCAGAGCACGCCCCACAGCTTGAAATAGCTCACCGCGCCGAGCAGCGCGAGGCCGCCCAGCACCATGGCCGCCAACGTGACCACGACGATCGGCTCGTGCAGCGGCACGGCCTCCCACGTCAATTTACCCAACATGTTCGTTACTCCTGGGAAACCTGGGCACCGCCGGCAGCGCCCGCCGGGGTTGCAGCAGCGGTGTTCTCACCGACGCCGATGAACTGGTCGATGACCTTCTTGAACAGCAACGGTTCGACGCTGGAGAAGTGCTGCACCGGCGCGTTCTTCGATGGTGCGGCCAGCGCCTTGAACTGCTCGAAGCTGAGCGAATCCGGTGCGCTGCGCACGTCGGCCACCCAACGATCGAAGTCTTCGTTGCTGCTGGCGGTGGCGATGAACTTCATGTTCGAGAAGCCATGGCCGCTGTAGTTGCCGGACATGCCACGGAACTGGCCGGGCTCGTTGGCGATCAGGTGCAGCTGCGTGCGCATGCCGGCCATCGCGTAGATCTGTCCACCCAGCTGCGGGATGAAGAAGGTGTTCATCGTCGAGTTGGAGGTGATGTTGAACGCCAGCGCGCGGTTGGCCGGGAAGTTGAGCTGGTTGACGGTGGCGATGCCCAGGTCCGGGTACACGAACACCCACTTCCAGTCGGTGGCGATCACGTCCACGTGCAGCGGTTCGCCGGCCACGTCCAGCGGCTTGTACGGATCGAGCTCGTGGGTGGACTTCCACACGATCACCGCCAGCACCGCGATGATCAGCAACGGCACGCCCCAGACCACCACTTCCACCTTGGTGGAGTGCGACCAGTCCGGCGTGTACTTCGCCTTGGTATTGCCGGCGCGGAAGCGCCAGGCGAACACGAAGGTCAGCACGATGGCCGGCACGACGACGATCAGCATCAGGCCGATGCAGATCAGGATCAGGTCGCGCTGTGCGATCCCGACCATGCCCTTCGAATCCAGCAGCACCCAATCGCAGCCCGTCAGGGCGATGCAGGCCAGGGCGACCAGCGCCAGGCGGATGCGGTTCCAGCAGATATTCATTGGTGGTCAACCCTGTTGAAGATGCGCGCTTGACCGGCTCGCCTGCGCGCAGCGCCCGGGCGTGGAGCGGCTACACTGTGGGTACGAGGTCGCCTACAAACAGGCGAACCACTCCAATCAAGCCCATACAAGATACAGCATTGTATGGACTTGTGCATCTGCACGTATGGAAAAATCCGACCGATGACGCCTCCTGCTGCCGGCCGCCGCCTGAAACACCCCAACCGGACCTGGGTCCGCCCGTTCCGTGAGGGCGCAGGACCGCTGTACCTGCAGATCGCCCAGCAGGTGCGCGAGGCGGTGGACGATGGCGTGCTGCGGCCGGGCGATCGCCTGCCGCCGCAGCGCGACCTGGCCCAGCAGGTGGGGGTGGATCTGACCACGGTCACCCGCGCCTTCGCCGAACTGCGCCAAGCCGGCCTGCTGGACGCGCAGGGCGCGGGCGGCACCTTCATTGCGATGTCCGCCGGCAACCGCAGCACCTCGGTCGACCTGAGCATGAACATCCCCCCGCTGCTCGGCAGCGCGCCGTTCGCACAGGGCATGGAGGCCGGTTTCCAGCATCTGGGCCAGCAGCTGGGCCAGGGCGAGCTGATGAGCTACCACGTCGGTGCCGGCAGCCGCGACGACCGCGCTGCGGCCGTGCAATGGCTGGCGCCGGTGCTCGGCCCGGTGGGCGCCGACCGGGTGGTGATCTGCCCTGGCGCGCAGACTGCGCTGTGCGCACTGATCCTGGCCCGCACCCAGCCGGGCGAACTGATCGCCGCCGAGCAACTGACCTATCCGGGCCTGCTGGCCGCTGCGCGCGTGCTGCAGCGGGGCGTGGTGTCGGTGGCGATGGACGCCGAGGGCATGCTGCCCGATGCCCTGGACGAAGCCTGCCAGCTGCGCCGGCCGCGCCTGCTGTACCTGGTGCCGACCATCCAGAACCCGACCACGGCGACGATGTCGGCGCAGCGCCGGCAGGCCCTGCTGGCGGTGGCACGGCGGCACGAACTGACCGTGGTCGAGGACGATCCCTACTGGCTGCTGGCCGGCGATGCCGCCCCGCCGCTGGCCGCGCTGGCCGACGGTGGCTGCCCGGTCTACTACATCTCCACCCTGTCCAAGTGCCTGGCCCCCGGCCTGCGCACGGCCTACCTGGTGGTGCCGGGCGGCGAGCCGATGGAACCGGTGCTGGACGCTCTGCGTGCGATCGCGCTGATGCCCACCCAGTCGATGGTGGCCGTGGCCTCGCACTGGATCCGCACCGGCCAGGCGCAGGCGATGGTGCAGCGCTTCCAGCAGGAGCTGCGCGAGCGTCAGGCCATTGCCGCCCGTTATCTGCCCGCCCGTGCCCAAGCGCATCCGGCCGGCCTGCATGTGTGGCTGCCGTTGCCGCCGCGGTTGGACCAGTACCGGCTGATCCAGGCGGCACAGGAACAGGGCCTTGGCATTGCCAGCTCCGACGCCTTCAGCGTGGAAGAACCGCCACCGGGCAACGCCATCCGCCTGTCGCTGGGCGGTGCGGTGGACCAGGAGGCACTGGCCGGTGCGCTGGCCAAGCTGAACGAGATCCTGTCCGAGGCGCCCGACGCGCGGCATTCGGCGATCGTCTGAACCATCCCGTGGGCCATACCCATACAAGATGATATCTTGTATGCAATGTATGGACGGAGGATGTGCCGCAGATGGCCGCCGACAAACTGAAGTTCCACCTGGTGATGGCTGGCTGCGGCGGGTTCGTCGTGCTGATGCTGGCCGCCCTGGCCTGGGTCTGCCTGCAACCGCAGACCGTGGATGTGCAGGCCGCCGAGCGCCACGCCATTGAACAGTGCCTGCAACGCAGCGAGGACGCGGCGCGCAGCGAGATCCAGCGCCGCGCCCAGGCCGACTCCTGCCGCGAGATGCGCAAGCAGTACGTGCACAAGTTCGGCGCGGACGGCTCCTGATGGGCGCAGCTGCGCCGCGCCCACGCCGTTCGATGCTGCCGGTGATGATCGCCCTCGCCTGCCTGTTCATGGCCGGCGTGGCGGCGGCACTGTGGCAGTACTTCGGCTATGGCGAGCAGTCCACGTTTGCCGAACAGGCCATCGTCTTCGATGACTCGCAGCTGCGGTTGCCGGCGGAACTGGCCGGCGACACCGGCCGCATCCGCGTGGTGCATTTCTGGGACCCGGCCTGCGGCGTGTGCAACCGCGAAACTGGTGCCCACCTGAGCTACCTGATCAGCATGTACCGCCGCGCCGGCATCGACTTCTATGCGATCCGCCGCCCCGGCACCCAGGGTGAACTGCCCGAGCCGCTGCGCAGCAAGGTGATCACCCTGCCGACCATCGATGGCATCGGGAACATTCCGGCCAGCCCGGCGGTGGCGATCTGGGACCGCCAGGGCCACCTGGCCTATGCCGGYCCGTACAGCATCGGCATGGTCTGCAATTCGGCCAACAGCTTCGTCGAACCGTTGCTGGACAAACTGGTGCACGGGGAAACCGTGCGCCCGAAAGGACTGCTTGCCGTGGGCTGCTACTGCCC
>NZ_JBFRFE010000075.1:0-10416 GCF_052114665.1 Stenotrophomonas sp. 2YAF22
GTCAAGAACTACGGTTTCATCTTCGCCTTCCAGGTGCTGCCGACGATCATCTTCTTCTCGGCGCTGATGGGGGTCATGTACCACCTCAACGTCATGCAGGCGATCGTGCGGGTGATGGCCTGGTCGATCACCAAGGTGATGCGCGTGTCCGGTGCGGAAACCACCAGCGTCTGCGCCAGCGTGTTCATCGGCCAGACCGAGGCGCCGCTGACGGTGCGTCCGTACATCGCCAAGATGACCCAGTCCGAACTGCTGACGATGATGATCGGCGGCATGGCCCATATCGCCGGCGGCGTGCTGGCCGCGTACGTGGGCATGCTGGGCGGTGGCGATCCGGTGCAGCAGGCGTTCTACGCCAAGCACCTGCTGGCGGCCAGCATCATGGCGGCCCCGGCCACCCTGGTCGTGGCCAAGCTGCTGATTCCGGAAACCGGCACCCCGCTGACCCGCGGCACGGTCAAGATGGAAGTGGAGAAGACCTCCAGCAACATCATCGACGCGGCCGCTGCCGGCGCCGGTGACGGCCTGAAGCTGGCACTGAACATCGGTGCGATGCTGCTGGCCTTCATCGCCCTGATCGCCCTGCTCAATGCGCCGCTGACCTGGATCGGTGAAGTGACCGGCCTGGCTGCTGCGATCGGCAAGCCGACCGACCTGTCGACCATCTTCGGCTACGTGCTGGCGCCGATCGCCTGGGTGATCGGCACCCCGTGGGCCGACGCCACCACTGTCGGTTCGCTGATCGGCCAGAAGGTCGTGATCAACGAGTTCGTCGCCTACACCGAACTGTCGAAGATCGTGAACGGCCAGGTGCCGGGCATGAGCCTATCGGAAGAAGGTCGCCTGATCGCCACCTACGCCCTGTGCGGCTTCGCCAATTTCAGTTCGATCGCGATCCAGATCGGCGGTATCGGCGGGTTGGCACCGGAACGACGCCACGATCTGGCCAAGTTCGGCCTGCGCGCGGTGCTGGGCGGTACCATCGCCACCTTCATGACGGCTACCATCGCCGGCGTGCTGACGCATTTCAGCTGAACCCTAGTTCGAGAAAAGATTCCCTATGAGCAGCAGTGTCGTTGTCGTCGGTTCCTTCAATGTCGATCACGTGTGGCGGTGCGAGTCGCTGCCGGCACCGGGTGCGACCATTGCCGGCCGCTACAGCACCGGTCCCGGTGGCAAGGGCTTCAACCAGGCCGTTGCCGCCTGCCGTGCCGGCGCTGACACCAGCTTCCTGTGTGCACTGGGCGACGATGCGGGTGGTGCCACCGCCCGTGACCTGGCCGCGCAGGATGGTTTCGCGCTGATCGCCGAAGCCAGCAGCGAGCCGACCGGCACCGCGGGCATCTATGTTGATGCCCGTGGCCGCAACACCATCGTCATCGGCCCGGGCGCCAACGCGGCGTTGAGCACCGACTTCGTACAGCAACAGCAGGCCCTGCTGACCGGCGCCAAAGTGGTGCTGGTGCAGCTGGAATCGCCGGTGCAGACCATCGAAGCGGCCCTGGCCGTGGCCCGTGAGGCCGGTGTCACCACCGTTCTCAACGCCGCCCCGGCTGATGCCCCGTCGAGCATCGGCCTGCTGAAGCTGGCCGATGTGATCACCCCGAACGAAACCGAGTTCGCCGCCCTGCTCGGCCGTCATGTCGGCGAGCGCGTGGATGCCAACGACGTCGCCGCGCTGGACGGCGCCAGCCTGCACGCGCTGTGCCGCAAGCTGGTCGGCAACGGCACGGTGGTGGTGACCCTGGGTTCGGTGGGCGTGTTCGTGTCGCATGCCGACGAGCACCTGCGTGGCGACGCCCAGCCGTACTACCGCGTGGGTGCCGAACAGGTGCAGGCAATCGACACTACCGGTGCCGGCGATGCCTTCAACGGTGCGCTGGTGGCCTCGATGGCGCAGGTGCCGGACGCTCCGTTCGCCCGCCACGTGCGCTTCGCCAACCAGTTCGCCGGTCGCTCGACCGAGAAGGAAGGCGCGGCCGCGGCAATGCCGCGCTTCACCCCGGCCGATGCCGAAGTGAAGTAACGCGACATCCCCGTGGGGATGATGATCGGGCCCGGGCATGCAGATGCCCGGGCCTTTTCACGTTCATGGGCAAGGCCCCATCCACGCATGGCGTGGATCTACCGGGTACTGGGTGCGATGGCCCCATCCACGCGTGGCGTGGATGCGCCTTGCCGGCCCGCCGAGCCGCCCACCATGACCRGCCCTTGGGGGCGCCGGAAGCAACCGTCAAGCATCTGCTGATGCCCGTCCGGCATGAGGTCGGTCCGGATGGGTCTGAAACGGCAGGCCGGCAAGCCAGCCGGGGCACCAACCGCGCCCTACAATGGGCGCATGCAGATCGGCCCGTACTCCATTGCCCCCAACGTCGTGCTCGCGCCCATGGCCGGCGTCACCGACAAGCCCTTCCGCCTGCTGTGCAAACGGCTGGGCGCAGGTCTGGCTGCCTCGGAAATGACCATCAGCGACCCGCGTTTCTGGAATACGCGCAAGTCGATTCACCGCATGGACCATGCCGGTGAGCCGGCGCCGATCAGCGTGCAGATCGCCGGCACAGAGCCGCAGCAGCTGGCCGACGCCGCCCGCTACAACGTCGACCATGGCGCGCAGATCATCGACATCAACATGGGCTGCCCCGCCAAGAAGGTGTGCAACGCCTGGGCGGGCTCGGCGCTGATGCGCGACGAGCTGCTGGTCGCGCGCATCCTGGAAGCAGTGGTGAACGCGGTGGACGTGCCGGTGACGCTGAAGATCCGCACCGGCTGGGACTGCGATCATCGCAATGGCCCAGTCATCGCCCGCGTTGCCGAAGATAGTGGCATCGCCGCACTGGCCGTGCACGGCCGTACCCGCGACCAGCACTACACCGGCCAGGCCGAGTACGCCACGATCGGCGAGATCAAGGCTGCGTTGCGCATCCCGGTGATCGCCAACGGCGACATCGATTCGCCGCAGAAGGCCGCCTTCGTACTGCAGCAGACCGGCGTGGATGCGGTGATGATCGGCCGCTCCGCACAGGGCCGGCCGTGGATCTTCCGCGAGGTGGCGCATTACCTGGCCACCGGCGAAGAACTGCCGCCGCCGTCACTGGCCGAAGTCCGCGACATCCTGCTCGGCCATCTGCACGCGCTGCACGATTTCTATGGCGAACCGCAGGGCGTGCGCATCGCGCGCAAGCACCTTGGCTGGTACGCCAAGGACCGGCCGGAGAATGCCGCGTTCCGCGCGGTGGTCAACCGCGCCGAAGATCCGGCCAGCCAGATCGCGCTGACCACCGACTATTTCGACCGCCTGATCGCCGGGGAACCGGCGATGTCTTCCGCTGCCTGAGCCCGCCCCCATGACCCCGCCGATTTCTTCCCCGACCTACCTGCACGGGTTCTCCGGCACCGAGCAGCAGCGCCTGATGACCCAGGCGCGCCTGCTGGAATCGAGCATCTTCGGCCAGATCGATTACAGCGGCGCAAAGCGCCTGCTGGAAGTCGGCAGCGGCGTGGGTGCACAGACCGAGATCCTGCTGCGTCGCTTCCCCGAGCTGCACGTGACCGGCGTGGACCTGAGCGAGACCCAGCTGGAAGCCGCACGCGAGAACCTGGCGCGCACCCCGTGGTGCAGCGACCGTTACACCCTGCAGCAGGCCGATGCCGGCGAACTGCCCTTCGATGCGCGCACCTTCGATGCGGCCTTCCTGTGCTGGGTGCTGGAACACGTGCCGTCGCCGGCGCGCGTGCTGAGTGAAGTACGTCGCGTGTTGGCCCCGGGTTCGCCGGTGTACATCACCGAAGTGATGAATGCCTCGTTCCTGCTTGATCCGTATTCGCCGCACATCTGGCGCTACTGGATGGCCTTCAACGATTTCCAGTATGACCATGGC
The DNA here is from genome assembly GCF_052114665.1 of Stenotrophomonas sp. 2YAF22. Lineage (NCBI taxonomy): Bacteria > Pseudomonadati > Pseudomonadota > Gammaproteobacteria > Lysobacterales > Lysobacteraceae > Stenotrophomonas > Stenotrophomonas sp. 2YAF22. Next base: position 3,879 of record NZ_JBFRFE010000075.1, read on the forward strand.
GGTGATCCGTTCGTCGGCGCCAAGCTGGGCAACCTGCTGCTGGCCGGTGGCTTCCGCGACGTGCACACCGAGATCAAGACCATCCACCTGGACAATCGCGAACCGGCACGCCGCAAGACGATGATCGCGTTCTGGGAACAGCTGCTGCTGTCGGCGGCCGACCAGCTGCTGCAGGCAGGCACGGTGGACGAAGAGACCGTGGAGGGCATGCGCCGCGAGTTCCGGCTGGTACAGAACGATCCGAACGCGGTGTTCTTCTATTCGTTCGTGCAGGGCCGCGCAACGGTGTATTGAGCGGCCTGCGGTATACGCCATCCATGTGATCGGCGTGCACGGATGCAGTAGAGCCACGCCATGCGTGGCTGCCGCCGCCGATGCACACCCCATCCACGCATGGCGTGGATCTACTGCTCGGGTTCGTGCCAGATGCGCTGCCACATCGCCGACAACCGGCGGCCGGCATCGGCACGCGCGGCCGGGCTGCTGTAGTCCACCCGCAGCTGCTCGGGCACGATCGCGCGCCACTGGCCGTCAACCTGCTCGGCCACCGCGAAGTTGAAGGTGTAGTCCGGCTCCAGGCCCATGCGCAGGTCGCTCAGCACCAGCTTGCCCTGCACCACCTGCGCGCGCATGAAGCCACGGTTGAACCACTGCAGACGCTGTACTGCCGGAATTTCCGCGGCTTCGCGCAATGCCTGCACGTTGGACGGATGCCCTTCGAAACGCATCGGCGCCTCGTCGGCTACCAGCGAGCGGTCACCCACCACGTAGCCATTGGGGGTCATCGCCACGACCCGCCACAGCAGGGTATTGAACGGCATCGGCACCGAGAACCGCGGAGCGTCGCCCAGGCCCATCGCGGCCAGGCTCTGCTGGGCGGCACGGTCGACCTGTGCCTTGGCGATCACCCCCCAGCCCAGGTACGCACTGCTGAGCAGCAGCGCAACGCCGAGCACCTTGCCCGCCCACGGTCGCGCGCGACCGAACCAGGCCAGCACGCAGCCCAGCAGCAGCCACACCGTGTAGCCGGGATCGATGATGAAGACACTCGAGCCCATCGCGGGATGTGGCTGCAACGGCCACCACAGCTGCGTGCCGTAGACGGTGAACGCATCCAGCACCGGATGGGTGACCAGCGCCAGCTGGATCGCCCAGAACCAGCGCAGCGGTGATTGCGCCACCCGGCCGTTGCCGAAGCGCTTGAACAGCCACCAGATCAGCGCGGCCACCCACGGCAGCACCAGCAGCGAATGACTGAAGCTGCGATGGTCGGTCATGTTCGCCACCGGGTCGGCGGCGGCAAAGCCCAGCCACAGGGCATCCAGGTCCGGCAGGGTACCGAGCGCAGCACCGGCCAGCAGGGCGGCACGGCGGTGTCCGGGCGGGGCGATGGCGGCAGCGACGGCGCCGCCGAGAACGATCTGGGTCAATGAGTCCATCGGCCGATGCTAGCGGGTTGCGTCGACGCCGTCTCGGTAGCGTCGAACCGCGCCACCATTGCTCGACAGGCGCCAGTACGTCGAGCGCATCGCAAGGCGCCAGGATGCGTCCACCCGCTACGCCGCCTGCGACAACCGCGCTCCCGGCAGCTCCACCAACGTCCGCCCGTTGTGGTCCAGCAGCCGCAAGGCGCCGTCGTGGTCCTCGGCCAATGCCGTCAGGCTCTCCACCCAGTCGCCGTCATTGGCGTAGACCAGACCATCGCGTTCGATCAGCGCGGCGCGGTGGATGTGCCCACAGATGATGCCGTCGAGGCCTCGCCGGCGAACATCGTCCAGGCCGGCCTGCACGAAGCGCTCGATGTAGCGTTCAGCGGCGCCACTCTGCCGTTTCAGGAATTCGGACAGTGACCAGTAGCGCATCCCGAGTCGACGCCGCACCGCGTTCAACAGGTGGTTGCCGGTGAGGATGCGGTAGTACAGCCAGTCACCAAAGTGCTCCTGCAGGCCACCGAAGTGGGTGACACCGTCATAGTCGTCGCCATGCGCCACCAGCAGCCGGCGGCCATCGGCCGTGGTGTGGATCGCGCGGCGGCGAACCTGCATCGCCGGCAGCATCAGGCCGCACACCTGGCGCAGCGAAGCGTCGTGGTTGCCGGGGATGTAGATGATCTCGGTACCGGCGCGGCGCAGCGCGTGCAGGGCCAGGATGACCTCGCTGTGCGATTGCCGCCAGTTGGCGCGTCGGTGCGCCATCCACCACAAATCGATGATGTCGCCGACCAGATACAGGCGCTCGCAGCGCAGGGTGCCGAGGAAACGCGCCAGCTCGGTGGCGTGGCAATRCCGCGACCCGAGATGCACATCCGAGACGAACACGGCGCGGCGATGCGGTGCCAGGTTCGCCAGCGTGCTCATGCCGGCATCCCCGCATCGCGCAGATAGCGTTTGCGCTTGTGTGGCCGGATCGCGTGCAGGTCGACTTCGATCAGACCGTCGATCGAGTCGCTGAAATCCGGGTCGACGCCGAACGCCAGGAACCGCGCACCGCCGGGTTCGCACAGGTCTGTGTACTGCCGGTACAAGGTGGGCACACCCGTACCGAGCGCGGCGAGATTGGCCTTGAGCACGTCGAAGGCCGCCGCCGCATCCATCTCACCAAAGCAAGGTGGCGCGGCGAAGTACTGGAACGGCCGGTTTGATTGCACCCGCCCATCGGCCGCGCCGTAATACCGCTGGTAGTAGGCCACCAGCTGCTCGCGCGCATCGCGTGGCAGTGCTGCGCTGATCGACACCGCACCAAACAGGTAGCGGATGCCAGGCTGGCATTGCAGGTAGGCGCCGATGCCCTGCCACAGGTAATCCAGGCTGCGGCTGCCCCAGTAATCGGGCACCACGAAGCTGCGGCCCAATTCCAGGCCTTCGGCAATGCGTGGAATGGCGTCGTCGGAATAGCGGAACAGCGAAGCGCTGTAGAGCCCGGCCAGGCCCCGGCGCGCCAACGCCTGCGCGCCACGCATGATCCGGTAGGCACCGGCGATGCGCTGAGCGGTGCCATCCCAGATCACGATGTGCTGGTAGTGCAGGTCGAAGTCGTCCAGGTCGCGACTGCGACCCGTGCCCTCGCCCACCTGGCGGAAGGTCAGTTCGCGCAGCCGCCCCAGCTCGTGCAGCAGCGGCGAATCAGCGGCGCAGCTGGCCAGCAGGATCTGTTTGCCATCGGCGGTCTGCCCCAGCACGGTGGCAGCGGCAATCCCAGCGGCGACCTGTGCAGGCGGCACCGGCGCGGCCAGCGGCTCGGGCCCTGCCGGGCAGCCTTCGGCAATCGCTGTGCCGCGCCCCAGCGCATATACCGCGCGGCGCACCGCCAGCAGCTGCGCGCCGGGATCCCCCTGCCCCAGCTGCATCGGTTCGCCGATGCGCAGCCGCAGCGGCCGGCCGCGGCGGGCGAACATCTCGCGCGCCAGCAGTGCCGTACCGGCCGGCTTGAACAGAGTCGAGGCGCCGTAGAACAGCGCCGAATTGCGCGCTTCCACCCGCACCGGTAGTACCGGAGCGGCGGCGGCACGGGCAAAGCGGACAAACCCCCGCTGCCAGCGACCATCGCGGATGCCAAGCAGCGACAACCGCGAGACCTCGCCGGCCGGGAACACGATCACGCACTGTTCGGCCGCCAGCGCCTGCTCCACCGCCTGCAGGCTGGTGCGCTGGACCTTGCCACCGAGGATGCGTACCGGCAGCAGCAGGTCCTGCAGCGGACCGATCGCGCCCAGCAGATCGTTGGCCACGATCCGCACGTCACGGCGGATGCGGCCGACCGCATCCAGCAGTGCCAGCGCATCCAGCGCGCCGGAGGGGTGGTTGGCCACGATCAGCAGGCGGCCGGTGGCCGGGATCCGCGCCAGCGCGGCGGGGTCCACGTGGTAGCGGCCCTCGATGAACTCCAGCCCGGCGGCGACGAAGTCGAAACCGCGCACGTTGGCGTTGCGGCGCAGGAACGCCTCGATCCGGTCCAGCCGTGACCAGCGCCCGACGCTGCGCAGCAGGGGCCGGGCCAGTTGGCCGCGACGGCCATGGAACCAGTCGGGATAGCGTTGTTGCAGACGCTGTTCGAGTTCCTGCATGGCGTGTCCCCTCCTGCCCGGCGGCCGGGTTGGCCGAGAGCCTGCGCCCGGCAGGCGGCAGCCAGATGGCGGTTTGGCGGCAGAATGATGACGGCGCAGGCGCTGGCGCATCCGGTCCCGGCGGGCGCGGCAATGGTCACGCCAGTGGAACACTGCCTGTGCACGATGCCCCCGCAATGCCCGCCAGGCCTTGCCCTGCCGGGCACAACACCTTAACCACCGGCAACCCATACGGGTTCACAATGCACAGGCGGCGCACCCCGTGTATCATTCGCGCCCATCTTTCCATCCGAATCAAAGGATATTAAGCCTGATGTCCAGCTACCTCTTCACCTCCGAGTCGGTCTCTGAAGGCCATCCGGACAAGGTTGCCGACCAGATCTCCGATGCGGTGCTGGACGCGATCCTGACCCAGGACCAGCGCGCCCGTGTGGCCTGCGAGACCATGGTCAAGACCGGCGTTGCCATCGTTGCCGGCGAGATCACCACCAGCGCCTGGATCGACCTGGAAGCGCTGACCCGCAAGGTCATCGTGGACATCGGCTATGACAGCTCCGAAGTCGGCTTCGACGGCGCCACCTGCGGCGTGCTGAACCTGATCGGCAAGCAGTCCCCGCACATCGCCCAGGGCGTTGACCGCAAGAAGCCGGAAGAAATGGGCGCTGGCGACCAGGGCCTGATGTTCGGCTATGCCACCAACGAAACCGACAGCTACATGCCGGCGGCGATCCACCTGTCGCACCGTCTGGTCGAGCAGCAGGCCAAGATCCGCAAGAAGCGCAACTCGCCGCTGTCGTGGCTGCGTCCGGACGCCAAGAGCCAGGTCACCCTGCGCTATGAAAACGGCGTGGTCTCGGCCATCGACGCGGTGGTCCTGTCGACCCAGCACGCCCCGGGCATCAAGCAGAAGGACCTCATCGAGGCCGTCCGCGAAGAAATCATCAAGCCGGTGCTGCCGGCCAAGTGGCTGCACAAGGGCACCAAGTTCCACATCAACCCGACCGGCAAGTTCGAGATCGGCGGCCCGGTGGGCGACTGCGGCCTGACCGGCCGCAAGATCATCGTCGACACCTACGGCGGCTGGGCCCGTCACGGTGGYGGCGCRTTCTCYGGCAAGGATCCGTCCAAGGTCGACCGYTCGGCMGCCTAYGCTGCCCGCTACGTCGCCAAGAACGTCGTGGCCGCCGGCCTGGCCGACCGTTGCGAAGTGCAGGTCTCCTACGCCATCGGCGTGGCTGAGCCGACCTCGATCTCGGTCACCACCTTCGGCACCGGCAAGATCAGCGACGACAAGATCGAGAAGCTGATCCGCAAGCACTTCGACCTGCGCCCGTACGGCATCATCAAGATGCTGGACCTGATCCACCCGATGTACCAGCAGACCGCGGCCTATGGCCACTTCGGCCGCAAGCCGAAGGAGTTCAGCTACCTCAACGGCGAAGGCGAGACCGTCAACGCCACGGCCTTCTCCTGGGAGAAGACCGATCGCGCCGCCGCCCTGCGCGCCGATGCGAAGCTGAAATAAGAAACACGAAGGGCCGCGCAAGCGGCCCTTCTGCTTTCGGTAGTGCCGGCCGCTGGCCGGCAACCATGCATCGGTTTGCGCACATCATGAGGGTGCCGGCCGCTGGCCGGCAGATGGTAGTGCCGGCGCTTGCCGATACAATCGCCCCATGTCGACCGAACTCAAATCCCACCAGCTGTCCATGACCGTGCTGATGTCGCCGGAAATGGCCAATTTCTCCGGCAAGGTCCACGGTGGCGCGATCCTGCGCCTGCTCGACCAGGTCGCCTATGCCTGCGCCAGCCGCTATGCCGGCCGCTACGTGGTCACCCTGTCGGTGGACCAGGTGGTGTTCCGCCAGCCGATCGCGGTCGGCGAACTGGTCACCTTCCTGGCCTCGGTGAACTACACCGGCACCTCGTCGATGGAAATCGGCGTCAAGGTGGTGGCCGAGGACATCCTCAAGCGCAGCGTGCGCCACGCCAACAGCTGTTTCTTCACCATGGTGGCCGTGGACGAGGAAGGCCGGCCGACGCCGGTTCCATCGCTGCAGCCGGCCAGTTCGGACGAAAAGCGCCGCCAGGCCGCCGCGCTGATCCGCCGCCAGCTGCGCCAGGAAATGGAACAACGGCATCTGGAACTGCTGGCGTCCAATCCGCCGTCGCCGGAAGAGTGATCGCGGGCCGACCGGGCTCGGCACCTGGCAGACCGGTAGTGCCGGCCGCTGGCCGGCAACCTCCTCGTCGCTACTCGTCCATCTCAGGTAGATAGGGCGAAAGGAACGGCTCGATGTTCAACAACGGATCGGCCTCCGCCAGTGCAGCCTCTGCATCCACGGACGACACCACGTACATGTAGTAGTCGTATCCGAAGTGCACTTCGGCGCTATCGCTCACCAACTTGCACCAGATGACGTTGCGCAGAACGTCACGCACCACCCGCTCGATCCCGTACAAATCCAGCGACTGGCC
>NZ_JBFRFE010000076.1:0-10377 GCF_052114665.1 Stenotrophomonas sp. 2YAF22
CGGTGACATCGGCGCCGCACGCAGCCTGCTCGGACCGGACGCCATCATCGGCGCCTCCTGCTACGACCAGCTGGCCAACGCCGAGCGCGCCGTGGCAGCCGGCGCCAGCTACGTGGCCTTCGGCGCCTTCTTCCCCACCACCACCAAGGTCACCAGCAGCCGCGCCCACCCCGACCTGCTGCGGCAAAGCGCCGCACTGGGCGTGCCGCGGGTGGCGATTGGTGGCCTGAGCCCGGACAATGTCGGTCCCATCATCGATGCCGGCGCCGATCTGCTGGCCGTGGTCAGCGGCATCTACGCCGCGCAGGACCCGGTCGCGACCCAGCGCGCCTACCTCGCCCGATTCGATACGCAGCAGTAACCCCCAGGAAACCCCATGAACCACGACCAGTCCCACGCCCTGTTCTCCCGCGCCCAGGAATTGCTGCCTGGCGGCGTCAACTCACCGGTGCGCGCGTTCAAGTCGGTCGGCGGCGAACCCTTCTTCGTCGAGCGCGCTGACGGCGCCTACCTGTACGACGTCGACGGCAACCGCTACATCGACTACGTGGGATCGTGGGGCCCGATGATCGTCGGCCACAACCACACCGCCGTACGCCAGGCGGTGAAGAAGGCGATCGACAACGGCCTGTCCTTCGGTGCGCCGTGCGCAGCGGAAGTGACCATGGCCGAGACCATCACCCGGCTGGTGCCGTCGTGCGAGATGGTGCGCATGGTCAACTCCGGTACCGAAGCCACCCTGTCGGCGATCCGCCTGGCGCGCGGTGCCACCGGCCGCAGCTGCATCGTCAAGTTCGAAGGCTGCTACCACGGCCACGGCGACTCGTTCCTGGTCAAGGCCGGCAGCGGCATGCTGACCCTGGGCGTGCCGACCTCGCCCGGCGTGCCGGCCGGCCTGAGCGAACTGACCCTGACCCTGCCCTATAACGACTTCGAGGCGGCCACCGCCCTGTTCGAGGCACGTGGCAGCGAGATCGCCGGCCTGATCATCGAGCCGGTGGTGGGCAACGCCAACTGCATTCCGCCCCGCGAAGGCTACCTGCAGCACCTGCGTGCGCTGTGCACGCAGCACGGCACCCTGCTGATCTTCGACGAAGTGATGACCGGTTTCCGCGTTGCCCTCGGCGGTGCGCAGGCGCACTACGGCATCACTCCGGACCTGACCACCTTCGGCAAGATCATCGGTGGCGGCATGCCGGTGGGCGCCTACGGCGGCCGCCGCGAGCTGATGCAGCAGATCGCACCGGCCGGCCCGATCTACCAGGCCGGCACGCTCAGCGGCAACCCGGTGGCGATGGCCGCCGGCCTGGCCATGCTGGAGCTGATCCAGCAGCCGGGTTTCCACGACGATCTGAGCGCGCGCGCCGCACGCCTGTGCGCGGGCCTGGAAGCAGCAGCAGCCGACGCCGGCGTGGCGGTGACCACCACCCAGGTGGGCGCGATGTTCGGGCTGTTCTTCACCACTGAGAAGGTGGAGACCTATGCCCAGGCCACCGCCTGCGACATCCCGGCGTTCAACCGCTTCTTCCACGCGATGCTGGACCAGGGTGTGTTCCTGGCACCGTCGGCGTACGAGGCCGGCTTCCTGTCCAGCGCACACGACGATGACGTGATCGAGGCCACGCTGGCARCGGCACGCGTGGCGTTCAAGGCGGCCAAGGGCTGAACCCCGGCTTGGTAGGTGCCGACCTTGGTCGGCACTGCCTGCCCTCATCCACGCATGGCGTGGATCTACTGCGCTGTGTCGCAAGAGTAGAGCCACGCCATGCGTGGCTGCTGCGCACTCAACCGAAGACGAACTTGCCCTTCATCATCGCGAAGTGGCCGGGGAACGAGCAGAAGAAGGTGTAATCGCCGCCCTTCTGCATGCCCTTCGTGGAAAAACGCACGCGGGCGGTCTCGCCACCACCGATCACCTTGGTGTGGGCCAGCACGCGCTTGTCGGCCTTCGGCAGGTAACTGTCGGCCAGGGTCATGCGCATGCCCGCCATCGCCACCGGCTGGTAGTCGGCGGTGCGGGTCAGCACCCAGTTGTGGCCCATCGCGGTGGCGGCCAGCCTGCCGGTGTGGCGCAGGGTCAGGTCAACTTCGCTGCAATCGGCGGCCACCTTGATCTCGCGGCTGCTGAAACTCATCTGGTCGGTGCTGTCGATGCTCACCGCACATACGCGCGCCATCGCCGACGGCGCCAGCATCAACGCGCCCAGTCCCACCGCTACCATCCAAGCCTTCATCATCGCGTCTCCTGCAGGTTCAATGGCCATTCTAGGCAGCGGCCTGTCCGCCTGGCTGCGACCGTGTGTCGCAGTCGTGCTCCAGGGTTTGCGCGGGGATACGGCAATGGCATGCTCGACCGATGCGGATCGACCTTCTCCTGCTCGATGTCGATGGCGTACTGGTGCACTACCAGCGCGCCCAGCGCGTGCTGCATCTGGCGCAGGCGCTGGAAGTGCCGGCCGCGCACGTGCAGGCCGCGCTGTACGACAGCGGACTCGAAGCGGCACACGACAGCGGTGCGCTGGATCGCGAGCGCTATCTGGCCCAGCTTGGCGAACGGCTCGGCACAACGGTAACGTTGCACACCTGGATCGCCGCACGGCACGCGGCCAGCCACCCGCAACACGCCGTGCTGCAACGGCTGAACGCCCTGCAGGTGCCGATGGCGGTGCTGACCAACAATGGTGCCTTGATGACGCAGGCGCTGCCGACGCTGCTGCCGGAGCTGTATCCCATGCTGCACGGCCGGGTGTTCTGCAGCGCGGACTTCGGCCTGCGCAAGCCTGCGCCGGAGGTGTTCCTGCGCACGCTCGCAGCCCTCGACGTGGCACCGGCGCACACGTTGTTCGTCGATGACCTGTTCGTCAACGTGCGCGGTGCACGCGCAGCGGGCCTGCACGCGGAAACCGTGCAGGACGGACGCGGACTGGGGAAGGTGCTGAAGCGCTACAGGGTGCGGTAGCGCCGGGCCATGCCCGACTAGCGCAGCGGCAGCAACGGGGTCAGCGCCCTCTCCACAGGAGAGGGGTCCGACCCCGGCGTCGGGAATTCAGCGCGCGGCGACGAACGCGGCAATCGCCGCGCGCAGGCGCTTCAGGCCTTCCGCCACTTCTTCGTCGGTGATGTTCAGCGACGGCACGAAGCGCAACACGTCCGGGCCGGCCTGCAGGGTCAACAGGCCCTGTTCGGCGGCGTGGTCGAGGATGGCACCGGCCTGTCCAGCGAACTCCTTGCTCAGCACCGCACCCAGCATCAGGCCGCGACCGCGGACTTCGCTGAACACCTTGAACTCGTCGTTGATGCGGGCGAACCCATCGCGCAGCGCCTTCGACTGGCGGCTGACATTGGCCGCGATCTCGGCCGAGGCCAGCTTGCGCAGCGCCACGCGGGCGACGGCCGCGGCCAGCGGATTGCCGCCGAAGGTGGTGCCGTGGGCACCGAACTGCATGGTCTCGGCCACCTTCGGGCCGGCCAGCATCGCGCCGATCGGGAAACCACCACCCAGCGCCTTGGCCAGGGTCACCATGTCCGGCACCACGTCATCCTGCCAATGCGCGAACAAGGTACCGGTACGGCCCATGCCGGCCTGGATCTCATCCAGCACCAGCAGTGCGTTGTGCTGGTCGCACAGTTCACGCACGCGCTTGAGGAAACCGGACTTGGCCGGCATCACCCCGCCCTCGCCCTGGATCGGCTCCAGCATCACCGCCGCCACGTCGCCGGCGGCCATCGCCGTTTCCAGCTGCACTTCATCGTTGAAGTCGATGTAGCGGAACCCACCCGGCAGCGGCTCGTAGCCTTCCTGGTACTTCGGCTGCGCGGTAGCGGTCACCGCGCCCATGGTGCGGCCGTGGAAGCTGCCGCGGAAGGTGATGATCACGCGCTTGTCGGCCGGGCGGCCCTGGCTGGAGGCCCATTTGCGGACCATCTTGATCGCCACTTCGTTGGCTTCGGCGCCGGAGTTGCACAGGAACACGCGCTCGGCGAAGCGGCTGGCCTTCACCAGTTCCTCGGCCAGGTGCAGCGGTGGCGCGCTGTAGAACACGTTGCTGGTGTGCCACAGCTTGCCGGCCTGTTCGACCAGCGCGGCGACCAGATCCGGGTCGTTGTGGCCCAGGCCACACACGGCAATGCCGGCGGCCAGATCGATGAACTCACGGCCCTGGCTGTCCCACACGCGGGCGCCCTGGCCTCGCTCCAGCACCACCTGGCGGGGCTTGTACACCGGCAGGTAGTAGTGCGACAGGGAGATCAGCGGATCGGTAGCGGCGGTCATGGCGGTCAGCAGGGTTCAGGAATGCCCATTCTCGCGCTGGAACCCGTGCGGCACAATGCACGCATGCGACCGTTTTCCGCCCCCCAGCTGAACCCCGCCACCGAGACCGGCTGGCGCCGCCGGTGGTTCGACATCATCTACCGCCACGACAGCCGGCCCTCGCGCAATTTCGACCTGCTGCTGGTGTACGCGATCATCGCCAGCGTGCTGGTGGTGATGTTCGACAGCGTGCAGCGCTTCCACATCGCCCATGCCGACTGGCTGTACGTGCTGGAATGGGGCTTCACCATCCTGTTCACCGCCGAATACGTGCTGCGGCTGCTGGTGGTCAAGCGCCCGCTGCGCTACGCGGTGAGCATCTGGGGCATCATCGACCTGGCCTCGATCCTGCCGACCTACCTGTCGCTGTTCATTCCCGGTGCGCAGAGCCTGCTGGTGGTGCGCGCACTGCGCATCCTGCGCGTGTTCCGCATCCTCAAGCTGACCCGCTACATCGAAGAAAGCGGCGTGCTGATGCAGTCGCTGTGGCGCAGTCGGCGCAAGATCCTGCTGTTCTTGTTCACGGTGGTCACCATCACGATCATCGCCGGCACGCTGATGTACGTGATCGAGGGACCGAACCACGGCTTCACCAGCATTCCCAGCAGCATGTACTGGGCGGTGGTAACGATGGCCACGGTCGGCTTTGGCGACATCGTGCCGCAGACCGTGCTCGGCCGCTTCGTCACCTCGGTGCTGATCCTGATCGGTTACAGCATCATCGCCGTGCCCACCGGCATCTACACCGCCGAACTGGCCAGCACCATGCGCGATGCCGAGCTGGCTGCGCGCCGCGATGCCCGTGGCTGCCCGCATTGCGGGCTGGAAGGCCACGAGCCGGATGCACGGCACTGCCGCAAGTGTGGCGGACCGTTGCCGGATACGTTCAGCCACTGAGGGTGAGCCCGGCCGACGGCCGGTACCACCGTAGGCACAGTAGATCCACGCCATGCGTGGATGAAGCCCCACCGAAGCCAGCACAGTAGATCCACGCCATGCGTGGATGCTCCTGGCTCAATCCAGGAACAGATCCGGCAGCAACGGACGCGACGCATCCACCGCATATCCGGAAAGATCGGTCACGCCGGCTTCGGCCAGCACCTCATCATCGATCAGGAAACGGCCGTGGAAGCCGGCCGCTTCGCGCACCAGCACCGCGTGTGCAGCATCGGCCATGATCTGCGGCGTACGGCACCCGCCGACGTCCACGCCCGGAATCATGTTGATCGCATCGGTTGCAATGACCGTGCGCGGCCACAACGCATTGACGGCCACGCCCTGCGGGCCGAACTCGGCGGCCAGGCCGAGGGTGACAAAGCTCATGCCCATCTTCGCCAGCGTGTAGCCGGTGTGTGCGCCCCACCACTTGGGATCGAGGCTCGGCGGCGGCGCGAGGGTAAGGATGTGCGGGTTCGGGGCCTGCAGCAGGTACGGCAGGCAGGCCTGCGCGCACAGGAAGCTACCGCGCGAATTGACCTGCTGCATCAGGTCGAAGCGCTTCATCGGCGTGTCCAGGGTGCCGCGCAACCAGATGGCGCTGGCGTTGTTGACCAGGATGTCGATGCCACCGAACGTGTCCACGGCGGCAGCAACGGCTGCCTGCACCTGGTCTTCTTCGCGGATGTCGCATTTCAGGGCCAGGCCCTGGCCACCCGCTGCAGTCACCGCCTCGGCGGCACTGTGGATGGTGCCCGGCAACTTGGGATTGGGCACCGACGACTTGGCAGCAATGGCGACGTTGGCGCCATCGCGCGCGGCGCGCAATGCGATCGCCAGGCCGATGCCACGCGAGGCACCGGTGATGAAAAGGGTTTTGCCCTGCAGACTGCCCACGTTCCACACTCCAGCGTATGCAATGAGCCGCTAGTATGCCGCGCCGACGCGGAGTTCACCGCACGTTGACGATACTGGTGCCCCGGTCACTGCACGAGGTCCATGCCATGCGCTGTTCCCGCCTGTTGTTGCCTGCCCTGGGCCTGGCCCTGCTCACCGCCTGCCAGGGCCGCTCGCCCGAACCCGGCAGCGCGCCGGCCAAGGATGACGCCGCCAGCGTCGACAAGGCGGCCGGCGATGGCAAGCTGCGCTGGAGCGAGGCCGTTGTCTGGGATGGTGACCTCAACGCCTGCCGCCAGGGCGACAGCGCGGCCACCCGCGATTGCCTGCGCGATGCGATGCGGTCCGGTGGGGCCAGTGCTGATGCGGTCACCGCGGCCGAGCAGCTGTCCACCGGTGGCGAACTGGCCTACGTGACTGCCTGGCATGAGCACGACGGCCTGGGCGTGGCCACCGTCGAATATCCGTTCCGCGCCAATACCAATGAAGGCACGCGCCTGGTCGATGCCGCAGGCAAGCGTATCGACGTGGATGCGGTGCAGCTGGACGACACGCTGCGCGCCGATCCCGGCGTGCAGGAGGTGCTCAAGGTGCATCCGCAGGCCACGCCGTTCGCGCCGGCGCAGGCCGCGGGTACCGCAGCGCTGGACGGGGGCGGCATCCGCCTGCTGTACCGCACGCCGCTGCGCGACTGCCATGCGTGCCCGGACGTGGGCCAGCTGCAGATCGGCTATGACTTCGATGGCAAGCGCAACTTCATCGGCCAGCAGGCGGTGCCGGTGACGCCGTAGAGGTTTGCCGCGCCATGCGGCAACGCGCATCCACGCATGGCGCGGATCTACTGATATCCGCGCACCTGCTTGCTCAGCAGGTGCGGCGCGATCCATCGATGCACCGGTGCCACCGGCAGCATGTACAGACGGCCGAACGCGTTGTGGGTATGCACCACCGTCGCCACTTCCAACGCGTCGTCGTGCCATTGCAGCGCCAGCTGCACGCGCAGATGGCGGTCGTTGTCTTCCAGCACGATGGCATCCTCGTCCAGCGCCTGCAGGGTGAAGATGCCGAGGCGTTGTCCGGGCTGCGGATCAGCGGTCTGCTGCACCACGCGCAGCGAGCCGAGATCCTTCATGCCCAGCAGCCGCATGCCCCTGTTGCGCAGCGCCATCAGTCCATCGAACCAGCCGGGCACCGTCGCTGCCATATCGCGGTAGGCCTGCAGTGCCGAGCGTCCGTTGCGTGGCGCCGCCGCCTGGCAGGCATGGACGAAATCGGCGCCCGGCAGTTGCGAACGCAGCACGCTGCCTTCGCTCAGAAGTGCGCTCATGGCTTGGGGCCCTGCCCTTCGTTGTCTTCCCAATGCAGGATGCGGCGGGTGACGAAGCGGTAGACCGGCTTGCCGGTGGCGAACCAGAGATCACGTACCCACGAGGTGCGCTTGAGCACGCGCTTCTCCACCGGTGTCAGCGACTCCCGGCAGTACATGCGCTTGTGCTTGAGCAGGTGGCGCAGGTCTTCGCGCGCCAGCAAGCGCATCCAGCGCGAGCGCGGGTCGCCGATCACCGCCAGCTGGAAGTCGATCAGGGCCGGGCGACCATCCTCGGTCACCAGCCAGTTGGCTTCCTTGGCCAGGTCGTTGTGGGCCACACCGCGACGATGCAGCTGCTGCAGCAGGCGACGCGCGGCACGGAACCAGGCCACGTCGCCGCGCGGCGGGCGCTGGTACATCGCATCGCCAGCCATGAAGCTGCGGTCGAGATGACGACCATTCCAGTCCAGCAGTTGCGGCACGTCGGCCATGCCGTGGATGTGCTTCAGCGCGCGCGCTTCGCGCCGCGCCAACCACCATGCAGGCAACCGCAGCCACAGCGGCGTGGCACCCAGATCGCGGCGCACGAAGGGGCCTTCTGGGCCCTGCACGAGGAGGATCCGGCCAAAGCTGTCGGCCTTCAGTGCATGCGTTGGCGCGTCGTTGGATACAGGCATGGCGACATTCTAGGCGATGGCGCCGGTTGCAAACGGTCACCAAGCGGCTGGGAACCAGTCACCTTCACGCCCCTATAATCGGGAAATGGACTCTTCATGGATCGACGCCACCCTCGCGTGGATTGCCGCTCATCCCGTGTTGGCGGGTGCGGTCATCTTTCTGATCGCCTTCTGCGATGCGGTCATCATTCTTGGCGCCATCGTGCCGGCGCTGCCGTTGCTGTTCGCCGTCGGCGTGTTCATCGGCCTGGGCCAGATCTCCGGGCCGTATGCGGTTGCAGCCGCAGCGCTGGGTGCGTTCGCCGGTGATGGCATCAGCTACTGGATAGGCCGGCGCTGGGGCGACCGCCTGCGTGGCGTCTGGCCGTTCAGCCGCTACCCGCAGCTGCTTGACCGGGGCGAGAACCTGTTCCGCCGCAATGCGTTCAAGAGCATCCTGATCGCCCGCTATGTCGGTGCCATCCGGCCATTCGTGCCCGCCATCGCCGGCATGATGAAAATGCCCGCCAGCCGTTATGTACAGGCCAGTGGCATCGCCAGTATTTCCTGGGCCGTACTGTTCCTGGCCCCTGGCTGGATCCTCGGCGAGGCCTATGACACCGTCGCTGCGGTTGCCGGCCGGCTGGTCGTGGTGGCGGGCCTGCTGGCGGTGATCCTCAGCCTGGTCTGGGCCATCGTGCTGTACGGCTATCGCTGGTCGGCCGCACGCATGGACAACTGGCTGGCCCGCCTGCTCGACTGGTCCAACCGCCACCCGACACTCGGCCGCTACACCGTCGGCGTGCTTGATCCGAAGCGCCGCGAGTCGGTACCGCTGGCGATGCTGGCGCTGATGCTGCTGCTGTTGGGCTGGGGCTGGTTCGCGCTGTTGACCGTAGTGGTCGCCCACGGCGAACCCCTGGCGGTGGATCTGCTGGTGCACCAGGCAATGCTGGCCCTGCGCAATCCGCTGGCCGATTACCCGATGGCCGCGTTGGCATCGCTGGGCGCATGGCAGGTGCTGCTGCCGGCAACCGCTGCAGCGATGGGCTACCTGGTCTGGCGCCGGCGCTGGATGGCGGCTGCACATTGGCTGGCCGCATTGGCCTTCGGCCTGGCCCTGACCAAACTGCTCGGCGCCACCGTCGATGTGGTGCGCCCGATCGATGCCAGCAGCGGCTTCGGCTTCCCGTCGGTGTCGGTGACCATGGCCACCATCACCTTCGGCTTCTTCGCGGTGCTGATCGCCCGCGAAATGCCCGGCCGCACCCGCGTCTGGCCGTACCTGGTATCGGGCATCGTGGTCAGCCTGATCGGCTTCTCGCGCTTGTACCTGGGCGCGCACTGGCTGAGCGACGTCATCGGCGGCATGTTGTTCGGCACCTTCTGGCTGCTGGTGCTGGGCATCGCCTACCGCCGCCGCTTCAACCGCTCGTTCTGGGTCAAACCGGTGGCATGGCTGTTCTACGGCGTCTTCGCGGTGGCGGCAATGTGGTACGCACCGCGCAACATCGCCATCAAGCTGGAACGCTTCGAGCCGACCCTTCCGGCGCCGCTGGCGATGGACGCGCAGGCCTGGTGGCAGCATGACTGGGCGAAGCTGCCGGCACGCCGCAACGAATTCGACGATGACCAGCGCTGGCCGCTGGACGTGCAGGTGGCCGGTCCATTGGCGCCGCTGCAGGCGCAGCTGGAAGCGCGCGGCTGGCAGGTGCAGGCCCAGGCCGGCTGGCAGGAAGCACTGCTGATGCTGGACAAGAACACCGGCGCCGATGAACTGCCGGTGCTGCCGGCGACGCTGGATACGCGCGTCGAAGCACTGCTGATGGTGCGCCAGGGCGCGCAGGCCGATGAGCGCTACGTGCTGCGATTGTGGCAGGCGCCGGCGCAGCTGCAGCCGGGTGACACGCCGTTGTGGCTGGGCAGCGCGCAGACCCTGCGCTACGAGCGTCACTTCCAGTGGATCGGCATGTGGCACCCCGTGCGTGGGATCGATCCGGCGTTGAACGCCGTGAAGGAAGCGGTGCAGACGCTGCCTCAGCAGGAAGCCGTGCACCCGGAGACCGGCCTGCCAGTGCTGCGGTTGAAGACCGCCACGCCGTAACGAAGCCGCCGGGCATGGCCCGGCGCGACTGCTCCGCCTGGTAGTCGCCAACCTTGGTTGGCGCTTTCGGGAAAGGCTGCCAACCAAGGTTGGCATCTACCGAAGCCGCCGGGCCATGCCCGGCGAGCACGACGGCCGGTTTTTACGGCATCCAACCCAGCAG
>NZ_JBFRFE010000077.1:0-10359 GCF_052114665.1 Stenotrophomonas sp. 2YAF22
GATGACAACTGGGGACAGCGCCGCGGCATGCTGTGGGTTACCGACGGCTGCCGCGCCGAATTCGTCGCCGAAGAGCGCGGGCGTGGCCGCTGGCCCGGGCGTGGGCGTGACCGTGATCGGGATGGCGAGCGCCTGGTCTGCGAATCCTACGAGAACAAGGAGAAACAGTGCCGCATCCGCGTCCGTCATGACGTGCGGCTGGTCAAGCAGAAATCGGTCACCACCTGCACCGAGGACCGCAACTGGGGCTGGGACCGACGCGGTGTATGGGTCAGCGACGGCTGCCGCGCCGAATTCCGCGTCTACTGAGTGCGATGGCTGCGGGCCCATCATCGCTAGAATGAAGCTCCCGCAGCAGGAAACACCGCATGGAACGCTGGTACTTGGCAACGATGATGTCCTTGCTGCTGCATCAGATCGATGCCGCGTTCTGGCAGGAGTGGCGGATGTTCCAGGTGCCCGGCGGCATCCAGGGATTCCTGCTGTTCAATCTGCTTGCCATCGGCCTACTGCTGCACGGTTACCGTCAGGTCGTGCTCGGCCTGGGCTCTGCGCGCCGCTACGCACTGCTATGCGGTGCGCTGGGTATCGGCACAGCCCTCATCCATGCAGGCTTCGCTGCGGCCGGTCGCGATGAATTCCACCTGCCGCTGTCGCTGCTCACGCTTCTGGCCTGCCTGGTCAGCGGCAGCGGTTTGCTGCGCAGCCGTCGGCGATGAACGTGCGGGCTCCAGCAGTTCGGATACGCGCGGCCGTGTGCACGGATCTTTCGGCACTGATCGCCCTGGACAGTGTTGCGGCCGGCGACCCACGGCGTGCCGTGCAGATCGGCCAGTGGCTGGCGGACGGCCACATGCACGTCGCCGAACTCGACGACACGCTGGCCGGCTACCGGGTCCAGCACCGGCACTTCTTCGGTGAAGCCTTCATCGAGATGCTGATGGTCGCCGCGCCACTGCGCGGACACGGCGTCGGCAGCGCGATGCTTCTGCATGCTACGTCGTGCAGCGCAGGCGCCAGGCTTTTCACCTCCACCAATCAATCCAACGCCAACATGCAGCGGCTGCTGGCAGCCGCTGGTTTCCATCAGTGCGGCATCGTGCACGGCCTCGACGAAGGCGATCCGGAGTTGATCTACCGCTTCGCCACTGACGATGTGAGGTAAGGCGCGACCTTCGCTTCAAGCAGCGCCATCAGCGCCGGATCCATGCAGCGATAGTCGTCGGGGATATCCAGGCAGTGCAGCGGCGTGTGTTGAAGCAGGCGGGCAAAATTCGCCTGCAGCCGATGCTGGTGCTTGGGCTCCATCACGAAGATGACATCAGCCCAGCGGATATCCGCTGGGCTGATGGGCCGGCGCGCATGCGGGCTGGTGCCTGCCGAGCGCGCACTGATACCTGGCCGGCGCTGCCACATCGCTTCAGCGGTGGGGCTGCGCAGCTGGTTGCGACTGCAGACAAACAACAGGTTCAACATTCCTGGTCCAGCAGTTGCCGCGGGCTGAGGACTGGATAGGTGAAACCCAGCTGGCGCGCCCGCAGCAGCTTGTCGCCGCGCGTATACATCAGCTTCCAGTTCTTTTCCGGCTTGAAGATCGACGGTGCTGCCGTGTGGTCGCCACCGTGGTGGCGCGACTGCGAGCGCCTCCAGGCGCGGTTCCTTTGCGTTTCCATGATCGTGTTCTCGTGAGTACCGGGTTCAGCAGCCGCGGTAGTACGAGTGCGCGCAGGATACAACGCCGCAACAAAAAAGCCCACGCATCGCTGCGCAGGCTTGTCTGTTACATCACAGTGGTCGGGACGGCCGGATTCGAACCGACGACCCTCTGCCCCCCAGGCAGATGCGCTACCAGGCTGCGCTACGCCCCGACTGATGCTGCGATGTGCCCGCCAGTGCGGCGGGCCGTGAAGTATAGCGGATTACGGCGGAAATGGGTCAGCGACGCAGCAGTTGCAGCACTTCTTCCAGTTCCATCCGCACCTGCTTGATGATCTGGTTGCTCAAGGCCGATTCCTCGCGCGCATCCGGACCATCCAGGCGCAGGCGCGCGCCACCGATGGTGTAGCCCTGTTCGTACAGCAGGCTGCGGATCTGCCGCACCATCAGCACGTCGTGGCGCTGGTAGTAACGACGGTTGCCACGGCGCTTGGCCGGCTCGAGGCTGGGAAACTCGGTTTCCCAGTAGCGCAGCACGTGCGGCTTGACGTCGCACAGTTCGCTGACTTCACCAATGGTGAAGTAGCGCTTGGCCGGAATCGGCGGAAGTTCGCGGTTACTGCCCGGATCCAGCATAAGCTTCCACCCTCTCCTTGAGCTTCTGGCCCGGACGGAAGGTAACCACCGTACGGGCGGAAATCGGAATTTCCTCGCCGGTCTTGGGGTTGCGACCCGGGCGCTGGTTCTTGCGCCGCAGGTCGAAATTGCCAAAGCCCGACAGCTTCACCTGACGTCCCTGTTCCAATGCTTCACGCAGCACATCGAAGAACGCGTCGACGAATTCCTTGGCTTCCCGCTTGTTCAGACCGACTTCGTCGAACAGCTTTTCCGCCATCTCCGCCTTGGTCAATGCCATTGCCTGCTACCCCCGAGTGCTGCCCGCTCAGCCGCGGATCCGGGCGTGGTGTTCACGCTCGATGGCAGTGACCGCCTCGGCCACTACCGCTTCCACGTCGCGGTCCGTCAGAGTGCGCGACTTGTCCTGCAAAATCAAGCCCATAGCGAGACTCTTGAATCCCGGCTCGACGCCCTGGCCGACATAGCGATCGAACAGGTTCAGCTCGCGCAGCAGCGGACCGGCAGCCTGGCGGATGGTCGCAGCCAGGTCACTCCAGGCCACCTGTTCAGGCACCAGGAAGGCCAGGTCGCGGCGCACTGCCGGGTAGCGCGACAGTTCACCGGCGCGCGGCAGCGCACGGGCCGACAGGGCCTCAAGATCCAGCTCGAAGGCGTACACGTCCACGTCGATGTCCATCGCCTTGGCCAGGCGCGGGTGGATCTGGCCGATCCAGCCGATCGCCACGCCGTCGCGGAACACCTCGGCCGAACGCACCGGATGACCGTAGCCGCGGGCGGACGGGCGGAACTCCAGGACCGCGCCACTGGCCGCAGCCAGCGATTCCAGGTCGCCCTTCAGGTCATGGAAATCGACCTTGCGGGTCGGCAGGCCCCACTGCACCGCCTGCGCTTCACCGCAGACCGCAGCAGCCACGCGCGAGGTTTCCAGCGGCGCCGGCTGGCCATCTCCGGCCTGCCGGGCGAACACCCGGCCGATCTCGAACAGGCGCACCCGGCCGAGCTGGCGGGCGGCGTTGCGGCCCAGCGTGGCGACCAGGCCCGGCAGCAGCGACGGGCGCATCACCGCCAGCTCGGCCGACAGCGGGTTGGCCAGCGGCACCAGGTTGTCGCGCAGCTGCCACTGGCTCAGCAGTGCGTCGTCGACGAAGGCGAAATTGACGGTTTCCTGCAGGTCGCGGGCAACCAGCTGGCGGCGAACGCTGAGCGTGTCCAGCTGGGTCTCGGTCGGCATCGCCACACGCGAAGCACCACCCGGCAGCGTGGTCGGGATCTGCTCGTAACCGTGGATCCGGGCCAGCTCCTCGATCAGGTCTTCTTCGATGGCGATGTCGAAGCGGCGGCTCGGCGCGGTGACCTGCCAGCCTTCGTCAGCGTCCACCACCTGCATGCCCAGCGCGCGCAGGATGCGCTCGACTTCGGCGTCTTCGATGGTGATGCCCAGCACGCGGGTGATGCGTGCGCGGCGCAGCAGGATCGTGGCCGGCTGCGGCAGGTCGGCCGCATGTACCGCCTCGGTCACCGGCGCCGGGGCACCGCCGGCCAGGTCCAGCACCAGGCGGGTGGCGTATTCGATGGCAGTACGCGGCAGCGCCGGGTCGACGCCACGCTCGAAGCGGTGGCCSGCATCGGTGTGCAGGCCCAGCTTGCGGCCGCGGCCCATGATCGCGGCCGGCGCGAAGTGCGCCGCTTCCAGGAATACAGCGGTGGTGGCATCGGTGACGCGCGTATCGAAGCCGCCCATCAGGCCGGCCAGGCCGACCGCGCGGTCAGCATCGGTAACCACCAGGAAGCTGTCGTCCAGCGCAGCGTCACGGCCATCCAGCAGCTTCAGGCTTTCATCGGCGCGCGAACGACGCACACCGATCGTGCCCTGCAGGGTGCCGAGATCGTAGGCGTGCATCGGCTGGCCCAGCTCAAGCATCACGTACTGGGTGATATCGACCAGCAGCGATACCGGGCGCACACCACTGCGGCGCAGGCGCTCGGCCATCCACAACGGGGTCTTCGCCGCGGCGTTGACACCTTCGATGACACGACCAAGATAGCGCGGCGCTTCGGCACCGGCGTCGAGCTGGATCGCCAGCTCACGGCTGCCACGGGCGGCGATCGGCTCTGCGATGAAATCCAGTACTTCGCTGCGCGTCGCTGCAGCAACGTCATAAGCGATGCCGCGGATGCTGAAGCAGTCGGCGCGGTTGGGAGTCAGCTTGATCTCGATGCTGGCGTCCGGCAGGCCGAGGTACTCCACCAGAGACTGGCCGACCGGCGCGTCGTCCGGCAGTTCCAGCAGACCGGAGGCATCGTTGTCCAGGCCCAGCTCCTTGGCCGAGCAGAGCATGCCGTTGGATTCGACGCCGCGCAGCTTGGCCGGCTTGATCTTCAACTCACCGATCTGCGCACCGACCATCGCCAGCGGCGCGACCAGGCCTGGGCGAGCATTCGGCGCACCACAGACGATCTGCAGCAGCTCAGCCTGCCCCGCATCAACCTTGCACACCTGCAGGCGGTCGGCTTCGGGATGGCGCTCGGCTTCGACGATACGCGCGACGACCACGTGCTGCAGGCCATCGCCAAGCGCGGTCACGTCTTCCACCTCCAGGCCGATGGCGGTCAGCACCGCGCTGAGCTCATCGCGCGAGGCAGTGGTCGGGACGTGGCTGCGCAGCCAGTTTTCGGAGAATTTCATGGGGTCACCCTGGTGGGCCCGGCGCATGCGCCTGGGCTTCGGATTCAAGTGCAGCCGGGCATGGCCCGGCTCTACTGGTTGTGGCTTACGCGAACTGCTTCAGGAAGCGCACGTCGTTCTCGAAGAACGCGCGCAGGTCGTTGACGCCGTAGCGCAGCATCGCAAAACGCTCCACGCCCAGGCCGAAGGCAAAACCGGTGTAGCGCTCCGGATCGATGCCAACGTTGCGCAGCACGTTCGGGTGGACCATGCCGCAGCCGAGCACTTCCAGCCAGCGGGTGCTGCCATCGGGTTGCTGCCAGGCGATGTCCACTTCCGCGCCGGGTTCGACGAACGGGAAGTAGCTGGGGCGGAAACGCATCTCGAAATCACGCTCGAAGAACGCACGCACGAACTCGGACAGCGTGCCCTTCAGATCGGCGAACGTGGAGTGCTCATCCACCAGCAGGCCTTCGACCTGGTGGAACATCGGCGAATGGGTCTGGTCGCTGTCGCTGCGGTAGACCTTGCCGGCGGCGATCATGCGCAGCGGCGGCTGGTGTTCGCCCATGTAGCGCACCTGCACACCGGAGGTATGCGTGCGCAGCAGCCGGCCGTCACCGAAGTAGAAGGTGTCATGCATGGCGCGCGCCGGATGGTGCGGCGGGAAGTTCAGCGCCTCGAAGTTGTGCCAGTCGTCCTCGATCTCCGGCCCTTCGGACAACTCGTAGCCCAGCCGGCCGAAGATGCCGGTGATGCGCTCGAGGGTACGGGTGATCGGGTGCAGGCCGGCGCGTTCGCCACTGCGGCCCGGCAGCGTGATGTCGATCGCCTCGGCAGCCAGGCGCGCATCGAGCGCAGCATCTTCCAGCACCGCCTTGCGTTCGCCCAGCGCGCTGCTCAGCGCGTCGCGGGCCTGGTTGATGGCCTCACCGGCCGCCTTGCGTTCGTCGGCCGGCAGCGCACCGAGCTGCTTGAGCTGCGAGGTGATGCTGCCGCTCTTGCCAAGCAGGGCCACGCGCAGCTGTTCCAGCGCGTCCGGGCTCTGCGCGGCGGCCACGTCGGCCAGCGCCTGGGAAGTGAGGGATTGGATGTCGCTCATGGGTAGCCGGAACTCCAGTCGGTCTGCCATCGCGATGCGCGAAGGGCCGCGCCGTCGCAACCGCTTGCCGGTCGCCCGCCATCTGCACGGCTGCGCCCGGCACAAAAAAGAATGGGGAAGGACTTGCGCCCTTCCCCATGCATTGCCTCAACCTGACACCGTTCTCCGTGAACGGCAACGGCATCGGGAAGGACTTATGCCGCCAGTGCGCCCTTGGCCTTTTCGGCCAGTGCAGCAAAGCCAGCTGCGTCGTGCACGGCGATGTCAGCCAGAACCTTGCGGTCCAGGGTGATGCCAGCCTTCAGCAGGCCGTTCATGAAACGGCTGTAGCTCAGGCCGTTGATGCGGGCAGCCGCGTTGATGCGGGTGATCCACAGCGAACGGAAGTTGCGCTTCTTCTGCTTACGGCCGATGTAGGCGTACTGCTGTGCCTTGATGACCGCCTGCTTGGCGACGCGGAAGACCTTGCGACGGGCATTGTAGTAGCCCTTCGCCAGATCAAGGATTTTCTTGTGGCGGCGACGCGCCTGTACGCCACGCTTTACTCGTGCCATGTATCAGTCCTCAGAGGTAGGGAAGCATGCGGTCCAGACGGCCTGCGTCTTCTGCGCGGACGTGATTCGTCTGACGCAGGTTACGCTTACGCTTGGTCGCTTTCTTCGTGAGGATGTGGCTACGGTTGGCGTGGCCGCACTTGTACTTGCCCGAGGCGGTCTTGCGGAAACGCTTGGCCGCTGCCCGGTTGGTCTTGATCTTGGGCATTGCAATGTCCTTGATGGGATATGACCCTGGTTTCTGACTGATCTGGCGGCGGCCTGGGCCGCTCTTTCCGTCCTGCCATGATCGGCGTACGACCCGTCCTGGGTGGGTCGAGCCGGGCATGATACAGGCAAATCCGCCCTGTAACCAGCCCCCACACCGTTTTCACACCGAGACCGGCCCTGCCCGCCCCGGAAAAGCAAAAGGACGCCAGCGGCGCCCCTTCACCTTGATCCATTCAGCCGCCAGGCGCCCCGCGAGGCAGCCCGTCAGGCCTCAGGTCTTCTTCTTCGGCGCGATCATCATCACCATCTGACGCCCTTCCAGGCGCGGACGGGATTCGATGACGATGTCCTCGCCCAGATCACCCTCGATCCGGCTGGCCATCTCGCGACCCAGTTCCTGGTGGCTCATTTCACGGCCACGGAAACGGATGTTGACCTTGATCTTGTCGCCTTCTTCAAGGAAACCGCGCATCTTGCGCAGCTTGATCTGGTAGTCGCCCTCGTCCGTGACCGGACGGAACTTCACTTCCTTGATCTCGACCTGCTTGGTCTTCTTCTTGGCCTCGCTGGCCTTCTTCTGGGCTTCGAACTTGAACTTGCCGAAGTCCATGATCTTGCACACCGGCGGGTCTGCCTGCGGCTGGATCTCGACCAGGTCCAGACCTTCATCTTCGGCCATGGACAACGCTTCGTCTCGCGTCAACACGCCGATCATTTCTCCGTCACTGCCGATCACGCGGACGCGCGGCACACGGATTTCCTGATTCTTGCGGTTCTGTTTGTTGTCAGGGGTACTGATATTGCGATCTCCCAAGGGTGTCGAACCCGGCCCGGGCGCCAATGCGCACGGGCCGGACCTTTGTTTACGCGCCCTCGGCCTGGAGCCGCTCGGTGAAGGCCTGAAGGCTCATGCTGCCGAGATCTTCGCCAGAACGCGTACGCACCGCCACAGCGCCGTTTTCCTTCTCGCGGTCACCAATGACCAGCAGGTACGGCACGCGCTGCAGCGTGTGCTCGCGAATCTTATAGCCGATCTTCTCGTTACGCAAATCGGCGCTGACGCGGAAGCCTTGATCCGCAAGGCTTTTGGTCACCGCAGAGACGTATTCAGCCTGCGCATCGGTGATATTGGCCACCACCACCTGGGTCGGCGCCAGCCAGGCCGGGAACTGGCCGGCGTGGTGCTCGATCAGGATGCCCAAGAAACGCTCCATCGAGCCGACGATGGCCCGGTGCAGCATCACCGGATGCTTCTTCTGGCTGTTTTCGTCCACGTATTCAGCGCCCAGACGGCCGGGCATCATGAAATCGACCTGCATGGTGCCCAGCTGCCAGGTGCGGCCGATGGCGTCCTTCAGGTGGTACTCGATCTTCGGGCCGTAGAAGGCGCCCTCGCCCGGCAGCTCCTGCCATTCCACCCCGCAGCTGGACAGCGCCGAGCGCAGCGCGCCCTCTGCCTTGTCCCAGGTGGCGTCATCGCCCAGGCGCGATTCGGGGCGCAGCGCAATCTTGACCTGGATCTCCTCGAAGCCGAAGTGCTGGTACACCGCCAGCGCCTGCTGGTGGAACGCGGTCACTTCCGCCTCGACCTGGTCTTCGGTGCAGAACACGTGACCGTCGTCCTGGGTGAAGCCACGTACGCGCAGGATGCCGTGCAGCGCGCCGGAGGGCTCGTTGCGGTGGCAGGCGCCAAACTCACCGTAGCGGATCGGCAGATCGCGGTAGCTGTGCAGCCCCTGGTTGAACACCTGCACGTGACCCGGGCAGTTCATCGGCTTCAGCGCGTAAGTACGCTTCTCCGACTCGGTGAAGAACATCGCGTCCTGGTAGTTGTCCCAGTGGCCCGATTTCTGCCACAGCGACACGTCCAGGATCTGCGGGCAGCGCACTTCGCCGTAGCCGGTGCTGCGGTACACCTTGCGCATGTACTGCTCGACCACCTGCCACAGCGCCCAGCCCTTCGGGTGCCAGAACACCAGGCCCGGGGCCTCTTCCTGCAGGTGGAACAGGTCCTGCTGCTTGCCGATGCGACGGTGGTCGCGCATCTCCGCTTCTTCGATGCGCTTGATGTACGCATCGAGCTGCTTCTTGTCGGCCCAGGCGGTGCCGTAGACGCGCTGCAGCTGCTCGTTCTGCGCGTCGCCGCGCCAATAGGCGCCGGAAATGCGGGTCAGCTTGAAGGCCTTCAGGAAGCGCGTGTTGGGCACGTGCGGGCCGCGGCACATGTCCACGTATTCCTGGTGGTAGTACATGCCCATCGCCTGGATGTCAGGCGACATGTCTTCGATCAGGCGCAGCTTGTAGTCCTCGCCACGGGCCTTGAAGATCTCGATGACTTCCGCGCGCGGCGTCACTTTCTTGATGACGTCGTAGTCCTGCGCGATCAGCTCGCCCATGCGCTTTTCGATCGCCGCCATGTCTTCGGGGGTGAACGGACGCTCGGAGTAGATGTCGTAATAGAAGCCCTCGGCGATCACCGGGCCGATCACCATCTTCACGTCCGGATAGAGCTGCTTGACCGCGTGGCCGACCAGGTGGGCGCTGGAGTGGCGGATGATTTCCACGCCCTCCTCGTCCTTGGCGGTGATGATGCGCAGGGACGCATCGTGGTCGATGACATCACTGGCATCGACCAGCACGCCATCCACCGAACCGGCGATGGTGGCCTTGGCCAGGCCGGCGCCGATCGACTGGGCGACGTCCATGACGCTGACGGGGTTTTCGAATTCGCGGCGGCTGCCGTCGGGAAGGGTAATCGTGATCATTGCAATGGCTTCATGCGGGGCCCGTCGTGGCGGGCTGGAAAGCGCTCCCGGGCTGTCGTCCGGGCAATAAAAAAGCGCCGCGAGGGCGCCTGGAATGCAGGGCCTTCGGGGCAGGTCAACAGTGGGCGGTGGTAGTGCTCATGTCGCACGCTCGGCCGGCGCAGTGCGCGGGCCACCTTGGTTCCAGGATGTGGTTGCCCGTGATCTTAAACCAGCGGCGGACAAAGCCCAAGCGGTGCCTGAATGGCGCTGGCTGGCGGCGTGAAAACGCAATGATTACCATGTCCGCGCAGCCCGCCCCGTGCCGGCCTGCCCGCTTCCCCCCAGGATCCTGCAATGCGCCACCCGCCCCGACCGGCGCCTGCCGGTCCCGCCCGTGCCCCGCGTTCACCGGCCGTATGCCGGGCCCGGAGCCCCCGATGATTACCGTTGGCCTGTCGACCCTGGGCTTCTGCAGCCTCGGCATGCTGTCGGCGATGTTCTCCGCGCTGGCCTTCTATGCCGCCTCCCCGCACTGCCGCTGGCCACGCCTGCGCCGTGCCGGGCGCCTGGGCCGGCAGATCGGCCTGGTCGCTGCAGTCGCTGCGCTGTGGCTGTGGATGGCCGAACTGGGCTTTGCCGCCGGCTTGGTGGCGATGCTGTGCACCTGGATGCTGGCCGCCATGCTGCTGCCGGCACTGGCCGCGTGGCACCGCCCCGATGTGGAGCCGCGCTGATGTGGTCGCGCGCACTGGCCGGCATCTTCGCCGGCTTCTTCCTTGCCGCTGC
>NZ_JBFRFE010000078.1:0-10261 GCF_052114665.1 Stenotrophomonas sp. 2YAF22
GCGCAGGCGTGCGAGGTATGCCATTGCGTCGCCGGTATTGGATTCACCCTGGTACCACAGCACGCCGCGCAGGCCATAGGCGCCCAGTGGCGAAATCATGCCGTTGTACAGCGTCGACAGTCCTGTAGCGGCATGCCACGGTGCCAGCGGCGGCGCCTGTACACCGGGCGCCATCCGGTACTGCCAGCGCGCATCGAGCGCGATGCGCGTACCGTCATCCAGGCGGATGGCGTGCGCACTTGCGGGCCCTGCAAGCCCACCCTCACCGTAGGTGTCCAGGACATTGATCACCACCGTATTGGCACCGGCCTTCAGCAACCCGGGCGGTAGCGCATACGTCCGCCGCTCACCCGCGCCGTACTGGCTGCCCACGGCGACACCGTTCACCCAGGTCATGTCCGTCTCGTCGACGGGACCCAGCTCAAGCCAAGCGTGCTTGCCGGCCTGCGCGGCCGTCAGGGTCACCTGGGTGCGGTACCAGACCATGCCGTTGTAGCCGGCCAGCGCCGGGACACCCCAGCGCTCCCACGCGCCGAGCGTGGCCGGTGCGCGTTGCCATCCGCTGCTGTCGGTACCGGGCTGCCAGGGCGTATCGGCGGCGGCACCTTCGCGTGTTGTCCACCAGTGTTGCCAGTGCTGGCCCCAGCGGGTGTTTGCCGCTGCGGGATCGCGGGCAGACAAGGCGAGCACGTCCAGTGCTGGCCCCATGCCGCCCTGCATGCGCAGGGCATCGGTGCTGGTCCAGGCCTCGATGCGCGAACCGCCCCACGCCGCCTGGATCAAGCCCATGGGGACATCGACCGTCTTCTGCAGTTCGCGCGCAAAGTAGAAGCACGCAGCGGAAAAGTCGCGCACCGTGTCCGGCGCCGCCGTATGCCACGCCACAGACGCCGGAAAATCACTCTGTGGTGAAACCGCCGCCGCCTTCGGTACGGTGAACAGGCGGATCTTCGGTTGCGTGGCGCTGGCGATCTCGCTGTCTGCGTCCAGCGTGCGCCCCACCGGCAGTTCCATGTTCGACTGCCCGGAACACAACCAGACGTCGCCGATCTGCACGTCGTGCACGATCTGGGTTGCGTCCCCCGCACGCACCGACATTGCATGGGGGCCGCCGGCGGCCATGGACGGCAGCGTTGCCTGCCAGCGGCCGTCGGCCGCCGCGTGGGTGCTGACCGTCCGCCCTGCAACGGTCACCGAAACCGTGGCACCTGGCGCGGCCCGGCCCCATACCGGAACCGGCTGCTCACGCTGCAGCACGGCGTGATCCTGGAACAGCGGATGCAGCAGCGCCATCCCTGGTTCCTGCGCCGCTGCATTCGTGGCACAGCCGCCCATGGCGACCACCAGCATCCAGCCCACCCACGACGTCGGCTTCATCGCCCATCTCCCGGTGCGGACGGAAACTGCAACGCCTGGTACCAGGCCAGCGGATGCGGCGGCGCGGCTTCGCCTGCGGGCAACGGCCTGCCGCTCACCGACTGGAAGTACGCCACGCTGGCATCGCGCCACCACTGTGCTTCGCGCAGCTGGATACGCAGGAAGGCCGCGACCTGCGCATGCCGTTGTGCATCCACCCTGCCCTGCAGCCCTGCCCAGGTGGCCTGCATGCCCTGCACCTGCCGTACCCCCTGCGAGTAGCGCGCGACCAGCTCGTCCCACAGTGTCCGCCCCGAGGCCATGCGGTGGTCCCACGGCACGTGGTGGAACCACAGCAGCAGCGGCTCCGGAACCCGCGCCAGGTCGCCATACTGCTCGGCCACGCCGGGGGAATACTGGGCCACGGCGTTGCTGCCGCGTGCGGTGCGGTCGAAGCCGATGCCGTTGTGATCCGCACGGTGGTAGTACACCGACGTCCAGTCCGCGCGCGGGCCGCCATCGACCCATGGACCGGGACCATAGTGGTGCCCCAGCGCCATCAGATGGTGCAGGCCCAGCGGCGTCATGTAGTTCACCGCAGCCTCGCGCGAGCCCATCATCATCCCGACGATGGGCTGCACCGCGCCGGGATCGGCCGAGAACGTCAGCGCCGCCCAGTCCGCCGCGATGTCCTGGGCCGATTGCCGCGGATCCCACGCAAGACGGCCGAAGGCGTACCAGTTGGCCTGGTCGAAGTGCGATCCACTCCAGGTGCGGTCGGTGCCGATGTTGGCGACCCCGGCCATGCCGGCCAGGGACTGCGCCACGGTGGCCCCCTTGCCGCGTGTGCGGGTGTCGGCCCGCAGCACTTCCTCGTACAACGGCCCCAGGTAAACCAGATGCGTGGCAAAGCCCAGGTACTCCTTGGTGATCTGCACTTCCATCACCAGCGGCGTGCGCGGCATGGCTCCGAACAGCGGATGGAACGGCTCACGCGGCTGGAAGTCGATGGGCCCGTTCTTCACCTGCAGCACCACGTTCGGGCGGAACGCACCATCCAGGCCGGCGAATTCGCTGTAGGCCTGCGTGGCGCGGTCCGCAGGAACGTCGTGCGCATAGACGAAGGCGCGCCACATCACCACGCCGCCGTGCGGGGCCAGCGCATCGGCCAGCAGGTTGGCGCCGTCGGCGTGCGAGCGGCCGTAGTCCTGCGGGCCGGGCTGCCCTTCCGAATTGGCCTTCACCAGGAAGCCACCGAAATCGGGAATGCGCGCGTAGATCTGGTCGGCTTTGTCGCGCCACCAGCGTTGCACGGCCGGGTCGAGCGGATCGGCGGTGTCGAGCCCGCCCAGCTCGATGGGTGCGCTGAAGCGTGCACTCAGGTAGACACGGATGCCGTACGGACGGAACAGATCGGCCAGTGTTGCCGCTTTGTCGAGATAGTCAGGCGCAAGACTCTGCGCATTTGCATTCACGTTGTTGAGCACGGTGCCGTTGATGCCTACGGATGCGTTGGCGCGTGCATAGTCGGTGTAGCGCGGGTCGCGCCACTCCGGCAACGTCTGCCAGTCCCACAGCGAACGGCCTGCGTAGCCACGTTCGACATGGCCATCCAGGTTGTCCCAGTGATTGAGCACGCGCAGCCGGAGCCGTGGCGATTGACGCACATCGAGAGCGTCCAGTGCCGCGCCGGTCTGCAGCAGCCGCAGCAGATGGAACACCCCGTACAGCACGCCGATATCCCGCGGTGCGGCGACCAGCAGCACATCGCGTCCGCCCACCCGTGTGCGCTTGAGCAGGTAGCCTTCCTCGCCCAGCGGCTGCATCTGCGCACGAAACGGCGCGATCAACGCCGACGACTGCGGCGTACCCAGCACCAGCATGGGGCCGGTGGCTGCCGTACCCGGCAACTGCGGAGCGCTGCCGAGCAGCCCGGCCAGTCCACGCTGCAGTTCATCGCGCGCGGCGCGCTGCGTGGCTGTGTGATCAGGGGCCACCACCTGCCCCAGGCGGGTGCGGTAGTCGGCAGCGAGGGCCGGTTCGAGCGGAACGTAGCGCATCCACAGGGCATGGCCATCCTCTGCGCGCGCGTCGCCGATGCAGGCCAGCAGCGCCAGCACGGCAGCGAACATCCAATGACACCGCTCGCCATCCGGACCGGACCGTTGGGCGGCCGGCAAACCTTGTAAGCTCCAAACGTGCGCGGGCTTCGGCAGCGTCACAGAGAAGAACGGGAGCGCGTATTGGACAAGCCGAAGAAATCGGTCCGCCGCAAAAACAGTGGCGTGACGATCGACGAGGTGGCGGCCCTGGCCGGAGTGTCGCCGATGACGGTGTCGCGGGCGATCAACCAGGGCAAGGTGCGCGACGTCACCCGCGAGCGCGTGATGCGCGCAGTGCGTGAACTGGGCTATACGCCCAACCTCGCCGCCAGTTCGCTGGCCGCCGCGCAGCACACGCGTATTGCACTGATCTACACCGACCCCAGCGGTGCCTACCTGCGCGAACTGCTGGTCGGCCTGCTGCGCGTAGCGTCCAACGCTGCCATCCAGCTGGTCATCGACTACTGGGACGAGCCGGGCCCGGCGGCCCAGCGCAAGGCCGCGCGTGCCCTGGCCGGGCGGGTGGACGGCGTCATCCTGCCGCCGCCGCTGTGCGAATCGAAGCCCGTGGTGACCGAGCTGGTCAAGGCCGGCATCCCGGTGGTGGCGATCGCGCCGGGTCACCTCGGCAATGACATTTCCTGCGTGCGCATCGATGACTTCCACGCCGGCAGGGAATTGGCTGAACACCTGATCCAGCAGGGCCACCGCCGCATCGGCTTCATCTGCGGGCGCACCGACCTCAGTGCCAGCGCGCGGCGCTATGACGGCTTTGTCAGCGCGCTGCACGACGCCGGGCTGGAGGTCGACCCCGCCCTGGTCGAACAGGGCGACTACACCTACCGCTCCGGGCTGGCCGCTGCCGAGAAACTGCTGTGCCAGCCCAGGCCGCCCACCGCAATCCTGGCCAGCAACGACGATATGGGCGCGGCGGCGATCTCCGTCGCGCACCGGCGTGGCCTGGAGGTGCCCCGCGACCTGTCGGTGGTCGGCTTCGATGACAGCTCCGCCGCCACGACGGTCTGGCCCGAGCTCACCACCATCCATCAGCCCATCGCCTCGATGGCCGATGCCGC
Organism: Stenotrophomonas sp. 2YAF22; assembly: GCF_052114665.1. Lineage (NCBI taxonomy): Bacteria > Pseudomonadati > Pseudomonadota > Gammaproteobacteria > Lysobacterales > Lysobacteraceae > Stenotrophomonas > Stenotrophomonas sp. 2YAF22. The sequence continues at coordinate 4,535 of NZ_JBFRFE010000078.1, forward strand.
CATCGAGATCCTGCTGCGTACCATCCGCCGCCGCAGCGAGGGCGTGCACGTGTTGACCGACCACGTGGTGCCGCACCGGCTGGTGGTGCGCGATTCGGTCACGCGCCCACCCGGTTCCCGATAGCGCAGGACGCAGCGTCACGGTCACGCGCCTGCGCACCCGATGCTGGTCTCCGCCTCGTTCAGGGCGCCCAGCGCGACACGTGACACCGACAGTGTCATCGCCCCCGCCGTTCCGATCGACCACGGGCGATCCAGCTTGCCGACGTCCGCACCTGCGGCTGCAAGGCACTTCAGCGGCACGCCCACGCGCGTCCATTGGCCCACCGGCAGTTTTGCAAGCGTCGGCGTGAGCGCAATGCGGGCCGAGCAGCCCGTGCCGCAGTCCACCGCCAACCAGGCCTCGCCACGGGGTGCAGACTCCACCCGCAACGTGGTCAGCAGCATCAGGTCGCCGTTGCTTTCGCGCTGCAGGTCCAGTGCCGTGTGTGACTGCAGCGCGGCAACTGCCTCAGCCTTGCCCGACCAGGCCAGGCGGCGGCCATCTTCCTGTGCCAGGTGGTCCACGCCGGTGACCTTGAGCAGATCGCCCTCCAGGGCCTCCGGCACCTTGGTGACCGTGACGCCCTGCCCCGTGCTGTTCTGCAGGCGCAGGGCCATGCCTGAACCGGCTTCGCCGCGCGCGAAGAACACGCCGCTGGCACCTTCATTGCCGGTTACCCCGGAGACTTCCGGCAGCGCCGCCAGATCGCCGTTGTCGGCGTAGGACAGGCCGAAGCCGAAGGCGAACTGCGGGTCGTAATCCTTCTGCCCCACATTGTTGGCGTACTGCGTCGCCGTGCGCGGCCAGCTGAAGCTCAACCTGCCCTTGAAATCGTGCTGCACGCTGCCATCAGGCGTGCGCAGCAGCACGTCGGCAACGCCAGCACCTTCCGAGCCGGGCAGCCACGCCGCCACGAACGCATCAGCGGCGTTGATCTCGCGGTTGACCCACAGCGGGCGTCCGCTCAGGAACACGGCCACCACCGGAATGCCGTCGGCCTTCAGCCGCTTGATCAGGTCAAGGTCGGCATCGTCCCCCGGCTTGTAGGCCAGCGTCGGCAGATCGCCCTGGAACTCGGCATACGGGCTTYCGCCGAATACCACCACGGCCACATCCGGCTTCGTTACATATTTCCCATCGACCGCCAGCACTGCCTCGCCACCCGCGGCCGACGCCTRCTGGGCGATGCCCTCGTAGATCGTGTCCGCATTGGGGAAGTCCTTGCGGGTCGTGCCGGTGCCCTGCCAGTTCAGCGTCCAGCCGCCGGCCTGCTTGCCCACGTCGTTGGCACCGTCACCGGCGACCAGGATCCGTTGCTTGGGCGACAGTGGCAACACGCCCCCCTGGTTCTTCAGCAGTACCAGGGATTCGCGCACCGCCTGCCGTGCCAGCGCACGATGTTCCGGTGCGCCGATGAGGGCGAACTGGCCGCCGACCGCACGTGTGGACGGCTTGCCGGCCTCGAACAGACCCAGCCGCATCTTGACGCGCAGGATCCGGCGCACCGCCTCGTCCAGCCGTTGCTGGCTGATGGTGCCGTTCTTCACGGCGGCCAGCGTGGTCTCGTAGAAGCCCTTCCAGCTGTCCGAGGCCATGGCCATGTCCAGGCCCGCATTGATGGTGGCCGGGCAATCGGTGGTCGTGCAGCCCTTGACCTGCCCGTGGCCGTTCCAGTCGCCCACCACGAACCCACCGAAGTGCATGCGGCCCTTCAACGCATCGGTCAGGTACTGCCTGTGACCATGCATTTTTTCGCCGTTGACGCTGTTGAAGGAGGCCATGACGGTCTGTGCGCCTGCAGCGATCGCCGGCGGATACCCGGCCGCGTGGATGCGCACCAGGTCCGCTTCGCTGATCCGGGTATCCCCCTGGTCCTTGCCATCGGTAGTGCCACCGTCGCCGAGGAAGTGCTTCACCGAGGCGATCACATGACGACCATCGAGGAACGCGGGCGTACCCACTTTGCCCTGCAGGCCTTCGACCATTGCACCGGCATAGCTGGCCACCACCTCGGGCGATTCGGAATAGCCCTCATAGGTGCGCCCCCAGCGGTCGTCCTGCGGTACCGCCACGGTTGGTGCGAACGCCCACTCCATCCCGGTGGCACGGGTCTCCAGCGCGGTCACCTCGCCGATCCGGCGCAGCAGATCCGGGTTGCGGGCGGCGCCCAGGCCGATGTTGTGCGGGAACAGCGTCGCGCCGATGATGTTGCTCTGCCCATGCACGGCATCGATGCCGAACAGCACCGGAATCGCTTTGCCGCCGGTGGAGGTGTCCATCGACGCCGCGTAGAACGCATCGGCCAGCGCCAGCCATTCGGCCGGCGCGGCATCGTAACGGCCACCGGGATCGGAATTGCCGCCGGCCAGGACCGAGCCCAACCGATAGCGGCGCACGTCGTCGGGCGTGATGCTGGCGATATCGCCCTGCACCAGCTGGCCGACCTTTTCCTCCACCGTCATGGTGGCCATCAGGTCGGTGATGCGCTTTTCCAGCGCGGGGTCCTCGGCCAGTGGCCAGGCGACCTGCGGCCACGGGTCCGGCGTCGCGGCTGCAGTTGCGGCAACGTTTTCATCCTTGCCGCAGGCCGCCAGTGCCAGCAGCAGCGTGGTCAGCAGCACGCCAGCGTGGGCGCGGCCAACGTGTCGATGGGTCATCGCGTTCATCCTTCCATCTGCTCCAGTTCCTTGCCCTTGGTTTCRTGCACGTACCTGAGCACGAAGAACACCGAAATGACCGCCGCCACCAGATAGATGCTGTACGTGGCTGCCAGCCCGGTGACGGCCAGCAGAATCGGGAAGGTCACGGTGACGGCGAAATTGGCGGTCCACTGCGCCGCACCGGCCACCGCCAGGCCCGAACCGCGGATCTGGTTGGGGAACATCTCGCCCAGCATCACCCACATCACCGGGCCCCACGAGATGTTGAAGAACACGACATAGGCATTGGCCGCTACCAGCGCCAGCGTGCCCATGCCCGCAGGCAGCTGCAGGTGCGTATCGACCAGCGAGCCACTGGCGAATGCGGCCACCAGCAGTGCCAGTGACACCGCCATGCCGGCCGAGCCAACCCACAGCAATGGCTTRCGCCCGATGCGATCGATCAGCAGCACGGTGACGATGCAGGCGCCGATGCTGAGCGCACCGGACAGCACGTTGATCAGCAGCGCGTCGTTCTCGGAGAAGCCGACGGCCTGCCAGAGTACGGCACCGTAGTAGAACACTACGTTGATGCCGACCAGCTGCTGGAAGGTGGCCAGGCCGATGCCGACCCAGACAATCGGGCGGATCCTGCCGGTGGCCTTGTTGCGCAGGTCCGACAGCCGCGGCCGATGGTGGTCGGTCGACAGCGAAGCGTCGATCTCGGCAAGCTTCGCCTGCGCCTCGACACCGCCGTACAGCCGCGCAAGCACCTGCAGCGCCTCGTCCTTGCGGCGCTTCACCATCAGGTAGCGCGGGCTTTCCGGAATGGTCAGCAGCAGTGCCAGGAACAGCAGCGAGGGCACGGCCTGCATCCAGAACATCCAGCGCCACGCTGCATGCCCGCCCCACAGTGCCTCGGTGGACGCACCGGCGGTGGCTGCCAACAGATAGTTGGACAGGAACGCGACGGTCAGCCCGCTGATGATGGCGATCTGCTGGACCGTGGCGAGCCGGCCACGGTAGCGCGCCGGCGCGACTTCGGCGATGTAGGCCGGGGAGATGACACTGGCGGCCCCCACCGCAAAGCCCCCCAACACCCGCGCGACGATGAACATCGCCGAGGAGGATGCGGCGCCGGCGCCGATCGCCGACAGCAGGAACAACACTGCCGAGACGATCAGCACGTTGCGGCGGCCGAGACGGTCGGCCAGCCGGCCGGCGCTGAAGGCACCCACGGCGCAGCCCAGCAACATCGAGGCGATCTCGAACCCCTGCATCCACTCGCCGGATCTGAACGCCTGGTGCAGGCCGTCCTGGGTGCCGTTGATCACGCCGCTGTCGAACCCGAACAGGAATCCGCCAATCGTCGCCACCACGCTGATCAGTACGATCAGCCGGGTGTTCTCTCCACCGCTCATTGCCTGCTGCATTGCCGTGTCCCTCCCCGGTTCGGTGTCATCGATGCGAGCCGCTGTGCTCAACGCAGCAGGTACTGGTTGATCAGGTTCTCGTAGCGCTCCTGCTTGCCGCTGATCTGCCTGGGCTCGCCGCCCTTTGCACCCAGCGCAGCCAGCTCTGCGAGACTGAGCGCGCCGCCCGCGAAGTCCTTGCCGGCACCACTGTCGAAGCTGGCGTAACGCTCCTTGCGCCACTGCTCCAGCGGCGAGTCGTTCAGCAGCGCATGGGCCACTTCCAGCCCGCGGGCGAAGGCATCCATGCCGCCGACATGGGCAATGAACAGATCTTCCAGGTCGGTCGATTCACGGCGCACCTTGGCGTCGAAGTTCAAGCCGCCTTCCAGACCGCCCTGGCGCAGCACCACCAGCATCGCGCCCACGGTGTCGTACAGGTCGGTGGGGAACTGGTCGGTATCCCAGCCGTTCTGGGCGTTGCCGCGGTTGGCATCGATGCTGCCGAGCAGGCCGTGGTCCGAGGCGACCTGCAGATCGTGTTCGAAGGTGTGGCCGGACAGCGTCGCGTGGTTGGCCTCGATGTTGAGCTTGAAATCCTTGTCCAGGCCATGTTCCTTCAGGAACCCCACCACGGTGGCGCTGTCGAAGTCGTACTGGTGCTTCATCGGTTCCATCGGCTTGGGCTCGATCAGGAAGTTGCCCTTCAGGCCGATGCTGCGGCCATGGTCGCGCGCCATGGTCAGGAACCGCGCGAGGTGGTCGACTTCGCGCTTCATCTGGGTATTGGCCAGCGCGGCATAGCCTTCGCGGCCGCCCCAGAACACGTAATGCTCGCCGCCCAGTTCAACGGTGGCCTCCAGCGCCGCCTTTACCTGCACGGCGGCACGCGCCACCACTGCGAAATCCGGGTTGGTGGACGCACCGTTCATGTAGCGCGGGTGCGAGAACAGGTTGGCCGTGCCCCACAGCAGCTTCATGCCGGTTGCATCCTGGCGCGCCTTGGCCAGGCCCACCATGTGCTTCAGGTTCTTTTCGTACTGCCCGACATCCTCGGCGTCCGGCGCCAGGTCGATATCGTGGAAACACCAGTACGGCACGCCCAGCTTGGTGAAGAACTCGAATGCCGCGTCCACCTTCGCCTCGGCGGTCGCCATCGGCGAGCCGGCCTCCCAGGGGAAATGACGGGTACCCGGACCGAACGGATCGTGCCCGGCATTGCAGAAGGTGTGCCAGTAACAGACTGCAAAGCGCAGATGTTCCTGCATGGTCCTGCCGCCGATGACCTTGTCCGCGTCGTAGACCTTGAACGCGAGCGGGTTGTCCGAGCCCCGGCCTTCGAAGGGAATGCGGCCGATGCCGGGGAAGTATTCCTTGGCGCCGATGAAAGGTTGCGTGCTCATGGTGCGTCTTCCTGTCGTTGTGCGAGGTGTCGCGGAAAGGAGATCAGCCGCGGTACAGCGGCGTGATGGCGTCGAGATGTCGAAGGAAACGGGCGTAGGCCGTGGCGTAGGCTTCGGCGCGCGCCGTGTCCGGGCGTGCCGAACGCAGCGGGTCAAGCGCAACGTGGCGGTCGGCGACGTCGGCGATGGAGGCGGCATCGCCGCGGCCGTGGCCCAACGCCCACAGGGCC
>NZ_JBFRFE010000079.1:0-10234 GCF_052114665.1 Stenotrophomonas sp. 2YAF22
GTATAGAAGGTCTTGTCCGGCAGACCCAGGCCGCCCTGGCTGGCATAGGCCATGTTCACGGCCGAGTTCTTGAAGTCGGCTTCGGCGCCGAAGCCGAACAGCACGTTCTCGCCCTTGGCGGCGCTGGTGCGCAGGTAGTTGGCGATGGCCGCCTTGTCCTGCAGGCCGTCGATCGCAGCCAGATCGGCCTTCAGCGGCTCGATGCCCTGGGCGTTGACCTTGGCTTCGTCCATGCCGGTGGCCCACAGGTCGCCGACGATCTTCTCGATGCCGGCCGGATTCTTGACCTGCGCGACCTGCTCGGCCAGCTGGTGCTGCACGGCCACCGAACGCTCGTCGAGGATGGTGAAGGCGCCCCAGCTGGTGCGGTCGCCCGGAATCTCGTTGGCGGCCAGCCACTTGCCGTTGACGTAGTCGCCGAAGGCGGTGCAGGCGTCAAGGTTGCTGTCCAGATCGCTGGCCTGGAAGGCGTTGTAGGCCGGCAGCTTGCTCTCGTCGAGCTTGTAGGTGGTGGCGGCGTCGGCCGCGGCCGGCGTGGAGGCGGTGGCATCCTTTGCCGGGGTTTCGTTCTTGCCGCAGCCGACCAGCGCGGCCGAAACGGCCAGGGTCAGCAGCACGATCTTGGGAGTACGGGTCACTTGAATGGCCTCCAGGCCGAGTGAGTCAGGGAAGGGCCGGGGGAACGGCCGTGGGCCGAACGATACGCCGCCGGCCCGCACTGCAAGGGTGTCGAAGGTCATGGCCGGGCGCAAGGGGGCCTTGCCGGTACCGGAAAAAGACAGACCCGGCAAAAGCCGGGTCTGTCGGGTTACTGCATGTGTTGCTGGATCAGAACTTGTAGGTAGCGCCCATGTACATGTAGCGACCGATGTTGTCGTACATCGCCGAACCGACGTCGGAGCCGAAGTAGTTCACCGGCGGATCCTTGTCGAAAGCGTTGTCCACGCCCAGGTAGACGTCGATCTTGTCGCCCGGGAAGCGGTAGCCGAACTGGAAGTTGTGGTAGACGTACGAGCCGTTGCGGATCGGGCTGGTCTGGCCCGGGTTGGCCTGGTAGCTCTTGGGCTGCACGCGCAGGTTGCTGCTCACGTAGTTCAGGTCCCACGACGCACGCCACTGACCCAGCGAGTACTTGGTCTGCAGCGAACCGCGCCAGCGCGGGTCGGTCACCCAGGTAACGTTCTCGTCGTACTCGGTCGGGAAGTCCTGGAAGGCCCATTCACGCGACTGCAGCAGGCGGGTACCGACCAGGCGGATCACCGTGTCACCCTCGGCCAGCTTGAAACGGTAGTCCATTTCCAGGTCGACGCCGACGCGACGCGAACGAGCCAGGTTTTCGTTCAGCGCAACCCAACGGCTGATCGAATGTTCCGGGAAGGTCCGGCCGCCGGCATCGGTCTTGCCACCGACCGGTGCGCGCTCGATGAAGCCGCAGAAGCTGTTGTTGATGCCGCCCGGAGAATCCACGCAACGGGTGGCATTGGTCTGTGCAGTCACAGCACCGATGGCGTCCTTCAGACTGATCCACCAGTAGTCCACGGACATGCCGAAGCCCTGCAGGAAATCAGGCTGCCAGACCAGCCCATAGGTGAAGCTGCGCGCACGCTCCGGCTTCAGATTCGGGTTGCCGCCGCTGACACCCGGGCGCGTTGCGGTGTAGGTGTCGACCCAGCCCACCGGCACGCCCAGCGCCGAGCAGTTGGCCTGGCGCAGAGCCGGATCAGCTGCGGTGTTGGGACGGTTGGAATTGGTGGCCAGGTAGTTGCAGGGATCGTTGACGGTGGCGAAGTTCTCGCTCTGCGGGTTGTACAGTTCACCAATGCTTGGTGCGCGCACCGCCTGCGACAGGGTGCCGCGGGCGCGCAGGGACGGGATGATGGTCCAGTCCAGGCCGACCTTCCAGGTGGTGGTCTTGCCGATGCTGCTGTAGTCGGACCAGCGACCGGCAGCGTCCATGGTCAGGTTGTAGATGCCCGGGATGTCGGCCAGCAACGGCACAGTGGCTTCGACGAATGCTTCGCGTACGTCGTACTTGCCCATCCGGTTGGGGATCGCGTTGAGGAAGGTCAGGCCCTGCGCTGCCAGCGGATCGGTGATTTCGCGGCTCTTCTCGCGGCGGTATTCCACGCCACCGGCCACGCCGACGTCGCCGGCCGGCAGGCTGAACAGCGAGGCGTTGGCCAGCGAGGCGCTGAACACCGACTGCTGCAGGCGCGAATAGTTGAACGACTTGACGTTCATCCAGTCACGCGCAGCCTGGGTCACTGCACCGTTGCCGAATACGGAGAACGGTACGCAGCCCTCGCGTGCGAACTGCGAATACACGCGGTTGCCGTTGTTGGGGTTGGTCGCGTTCGGGTTCAGCGTGGTGCGGCAGACGATCTGGCCGGTGGACGGATCGACCACGGTGTCCAAGCCTGCCTGCCAACGCTCGTTGATGCGGTTGTTGAGGTTCCAGCGCTTGACCTCGCTCTGGCCCCAGTTGCCGTACACGTCGTAGGTCCAGTTCTCGGTCAGGTTGCCCTCGACGCCAAGCACGAAGCGCTGGGTGTTGCGCTCCACGTGCTCGCCACGCTGGCCGGCATCGACGTTGAAGCGGCTCAGGGTCAACTGGCTGGCGCCGTTGGCGGCCATCAGGGCGCGCAGCTGCGGCGAAACGTAGGCATTGTCGCGCTGGATGCGCAGGGTCTGGTCGAACGACGGCTGGGCTAGGAAGTCCGACACGGTCTCGGTGTACTTGCCTTCGAAATACAGGCGATGGTTGTCGGTCAGATCGAAGTTGACGACTGTATTGACGCTCTTGCGGTCGAAGCCGGGCTGCAGATCGGCCACCGAATTGAGGTCGGCGAAGTCGCAGTTGACGCAGCTGGTGGTGCTCGGCATCACGCCGTCATAGCGCTGCGGGCGGTAGGTGCCGTCCGGGTTGAACTGGTAACGGTTGCCCCAGGTCGCCTTGTTGGTGGGCGAGAACGCACCCAGTGTGAAGGTGCCGCCGAAGGAGATCGAATGGTTGCCACCCGGGCCGCTGAGGACGGTCTGCGGATTGCTTTCGTTGGAGGGCTTGGTCGGGTCGTAGTTCGGGTTCGGCACCGACACCAGGAATTCGTTGCCGATCGCGCGGTCGCTGCGGACAAAGCGGTCCTGCTTGCTGTATTCCAGGGCGATCGCCGCGCTGCCGCGGCCATTGGCGAAATCGGTACCTGCCGAGGCGCTGATGAAGGAACGGTTGAAGCCGCCTTCACTGGCCATGCCGGTCTGAGCGCGCACTTCGGCGCCGTCGAACGACTTCTTCATGATGAAGTTGACGACGCCGGCCACTGCATCGGCGCCGTACACGGCCGATGCACCACCGGTGATCACTTCAACGCGTTCGATCCACTCGACCGGGATCGTGTTGACGTCCACCGCCGAGGAGCCGGAGGTGGCGCCGACATGGCGGCGGCCATTGACCAGAACCAGCGTACGCGAGGTGCCCATGCCGCGCAGGTCCATCAGGCCGACGCCGGCGGTGCCGATGAAGCGGGTGGAATTACCCAGCGTATAGGTCGGGCTCAGCGCCGGCAGGCGCGCCATCAGGTCGCCGATGTTGTTGGCGCCGGTGGCGCGGATTTCTTCGGCAGTGATGGCGGTGACCGGCGAGGGGGTCACGAAGCCGGTACGCGCGATGCGCGAGCCGGTCACGCTGACGCGGTCCAGGTCGATCGGGTTGCTGCCGGAGCTGGCCTCCTGGGCCAGAGCTGGGGCCGCGGCAGCCATCATCAGGCCGGCGAGCAGAGCGTTGGTCAGCGGGTGGCGACCGGGCGTGCGGTAGTGCGTCATGTGGTGAATCCCCCTAGTGGATGAAGATCGTCCGCATCCCTGCGGTTGTTACGGTCATGTTCATGGTTTGTCCTGACCTTGATCGAACCTAACACGCACTTAACGGGAAATGCATGGTTTCGTCACACTTTGTCACCCGGAATGTCAACGGCGTACATGAAATTGCAACAAATACAGATGCTTAGTCTCATTTGTGATGTGCCGAGTCTGGCGGCATGGGCCACATGTGAATGGCCTGTTAAGCCGCGCTTTGCGCAAAAAGGTGTCTCGCAAGTACATCGCTTGCCTCCTGCGTGGCGACGGGGAGTGGTGGGCGGTCAGCGCATTCAGGAGCCATTTGTGTGCCGCGGGGCGTGGTGTCAGCGCTGGCGGTGATCGGCGGTCACGGTGCGCCGCCCGCTTGCCGCAGGCAAAAGAAAAGGGCGGCCGGAGCCGCCCTTTTCATGTGCTGCAATGCTGCGATCAGAACTTGTAGGACACGCGCGCGAAGAACGTGCGGCCGTACCAGTCGTACTGGGATGCGTACAACGGCGTGTTGCCATAACGGGTGCCGGCGGTGTTGGAGATCAGGTCCGGCTCCTTGTCGAACAGGTTGCGCACGCCGACCATGATGTTCCAGTCATCCATGTCGTAGCCGACAGAGACACTGTGGCGGAACTGCCAGCCGGCCTTGATGTCGCGGGTCGCGTTCTGGTAGCCGGAATAGGTGAAGTTCCGGTCCAGGTCCTTGTTCTGGGTGCTGCTGACGTACGTGCCCTGCCAGTTGAACGTCCAGTCACCCCGTTCCAGGCTGACGCTGGCCAGGCCGACGGTCTTCGGCCGGCCGATGTAGCCGACCTGGTCGGAGGTGGTGATACCACTGTCAGAAGCCGAGTCGAACAGCTGGTACGTATCTTCGATGGTGTAGGTGACCTGCGCTTCAGCGGAAATCTTGCCGAAGGAGAAGTCGTTGTCGTAGTTGACCTGGAGGTCGTAGCCGCGGGTGCGCTCGCGGTTGATATTCACGTATTTGTTGTAGATCGTGGTGATGTTGTTCGGCGCCGACGCGTTGGTCGGGCTGTTGCGCACAATCTGGTCACAGAATGCGTTGGGGAACACCGCCGAGCCGTAGCAGCCGAACACGATGTCGTACTCGTCGAGCTGAGTGATTTCACCGCGCACGTCATAGTCGAAGTAATCCAGCGCCACGTTGAGGTTGGCGAAGGTCGGGCTCCAGACCAGGCCAAGGGTCTTGGCCTTGGACGTTTCCGGCTGCAGGTTGTTCTTGCCGCCGCCACCGGAATAGATGGTGGCGCTAGTGCCGCCGCCGCCGGTATAGGTGTCCGGAATGCCGGCCGCTCCGCAGTTGGCACGGATGAAGGTGTTGTTGCTGTCGCCCCACTGGATGCAGGGGTCGATCTGGGTCTGCGGCAGGAAGCCGGTCTGATCGCCCAGGTACAGCTCGTACAGGCCCGGCGCACGGAACGAGGTACCCATGGTGCCGCGCACGCGCAGTGACGGGATGATCTGCCAGTTCACGCCGGTCTTCCAGACGTGATCCGAGCCCGGCACCGAGTCGTATTCGAACACGCGGCCGGACAGGTTGACCGACAACGATTCAATGCCCGGGATGCCCTTCAGCAGCGGTACGTCGACTTCGGCGAACGCTTCCTTGACCTTGTCGGTGCCACGGGTCGGGCCGGCAGAGGTGGAGTTCCAGGCGCGGTCCGCGAGTGCGAAATCCGACGGCGTGTCATCGATCTTGTACTTGCGGAACTCGACACCGAATGCCGAGGCGACATCGCCGGCGGGCAGGGTGAACAGGTTGCCGCTGAAGATCGCGTTGGCACTGGTCTGATCGTAAGTGGTCTTGCCGGTGTGGTACTGGCCCACGGCGGCAATCAGCTCATTCATGCGGGTGCCGTTGAGGAAGCCCGGATCGAAGTAGTTCACCGGCATGTCGTCGTCGGTATAGACGAGGTCGCCGGCGCGGTCGACATCGATCGACAGCGTGCCGTACTTGCCGGTGGAGCGGCTGAAGCCAGCGTTGACTTCCCAGGTCCAGCTGTCGGTCGACTTGAACTGGCCATCGAACTTGGTGGTGCCGTAGAAGTAGTCGACCGTGATCTTCTGGTCACTCGGGAACGGCATGATGACCTGGAAGTAGTCATCGGCGGCCTCGCTGTAGACCGTCGGGTAGAACTGGCGCCAACTGTGCGCCTTGGTCTCACGGCGGTTGTACAGGAACTGCGTCTTCCAGTTGAAACTGTCGAAGCTGAAGTCAGTGGCGGCGTACAACGAGGCACGCTCACGCTGATTGATCACTTCCTGGTCGTGGTAGAACGGGAAGTTCAGGACATCCTGGTAGTACGCGGTGCCGCCGTTGGCGTAGGTCGGAGTCGGGCGCGGGCGTGGACGATAGCCCGGGAACGGGCCCACCGTGCTGCCATCGGGCGAGGGCACGTAGCGGATTGCCGGGTTGTTGTAGTTGATGATGGTATTGGCGTACAGGTTGCCGGTGCTGCAGCCTGCCAGGTTGCTGCCGGCCAGGATCGAGCGATCCTCACGGTCGATCCGCTTGCCGTCAGTGCCCCAGACCATGTCTTCGGCGCAGCGGAAGTAATCGCGATCACCCACGGTCAGTGCGTTCAGACGGTCCCACTGCGCGGCCGCCACGACACTGCCCTTATCGAAGTTCCAGCCGTTGGCGATCGAGGCAGAGAACTGCTCGCCGCCCCCATGCTGCGGCACGCTCATGGAGTAGGTCATCTCCGGACGGTCGATGCTCTTCTTGGTGATCAGGTTGACCACGCCGGCAAGCGCATCGGAGCCGTAGATGGAGGAGGAGCCGTCCTTGACGATTTCCAGCCGCTGCAGGATGGCCTGCGGAATGACGTTCAGATCGAACGCGGCGACCTGGCCACGGGTACCGGCCGGGCCGGGACGCTGGCCGTCGAGCAGGATCAGCGTGCGGTTCGCGCCCAGACCACGCAGCGAGACCGTCTGCACACCGGTGCCGCCTTCGACGACGAAGCCGCCGAACTGGTTGTTCATCTGCGTGGAGCCTGCAGCGATCGAAGACGTCTGCAGGAAGTCGGCGGTATCGAACTGACCGGCAGAGATCGCCTTGTCGATCGAGATGACCTGCACCGGCGACGTGGTCTCGTACTCCGGACGCTTGATCAGCGAACCGGTGACGACGACGGTGTCAAGTTCGGTGGCGCGCTTGGATGCGGGGGTGGTACTTGACGAAGCAGCTTCCTGCTGTGGTGTTTCCTGGGCAAAGGCAGGAGCGACATGTAGACAGGCCAGAACCGCCAAGGTCAGCGGGACGCGGCTCGGCTTGGAGAGGCGAATGACGTTGCGCATTTCGGTAATTTCCCTATTTGTTACGCTTCGGTTAACGGAGTGTATGTTTGCCGTAAAGTAAATGCAAGATGAACGAAGCGTGCCTGTAATGCTTTGATGTTTAAGGGAAATTCATCGTGTGGATGCGAAACGCCCCCGCTGGCGGATGCCAGGCGGGGGCGCTCAGCGACACGATCTAGGGGTCAGAGGCCGCCCGGGCCGCAATCCTTCTTCAGGAAGCCTTCGATGAGGCCCAGCGTTTCCCGCTGCTGGCGTGGGTACCACGGCATGCTGTGCTGCTGGTCGGCAATCAGGTGGTACTGCGCAGGCACCTTGTCCTTCACCGCTTCGTAGAAGCCCTGGGCGTGGAAAGAGGGTGTACGCACATCGCGGTCACCCACGAACAGCATCACCGGAATGTTGGCGCTGGCGGTGTTGCGCATCGGATCCATGCCCTTGACCGTCTGCCCTTGCAGGATGCGCTGCAGGCGGTTGTCGCTCCAGCTGGTGCCCAAGCGTGCGAGATCGGTGACCGGAGCGCCGGCAATCGCGCACTGATACGGGCTGCCTGGGCGAACGGTGGCTGCGGCAGCAGCGAAGCCGCCGTAGGAGTAGCCGAAGATCGCGATGCGGTCCTTCGCAGCGAAACCCTGCGACACCAGCCACGCCGCACCGTCATCATTGTCGTCGGACATCTTCTGGCCCCATTCGCGGTCGCCGGCAATCCACAGGTCCCGGCCCAGGCCAGAGGAGCCACGGTACTGCGGGCGAAGCACGGCATATCCGCGAGACGTCAGCAGCGCGACCCAGCCGGAGGCATCCCATTGCACGTAGTCACGCGCCCAGGGGCCGCCGTGTGGATGGACAATGGCCGGCGCTGCGGCATCGCCTTCCTTCCAGCCCGCAGGGAGATCCAGGATGGCAGGAATGACCCGTCCGTCGCGTGCCTTGTAGTTCACCCAGCGTTGTTCGCCCACCGTGCCCTTGCTGATCCACGGACGCTCGCTGCCCAGGCTCACCACCTTTTTCCGATCCAGCAGCAGGAAATGGGAGGGCGGTGCATCCGGACCGGTAGCGCGGAACAGGATCCTCGAGAAATCATCGTTGTAGCGGCTGATCTCGATCTGCCTTCCCGGCGCAGCTTGCTTCAGCGTGTCCTGGATCGATTTCAGCGTCGGGTCGACGTAGACCGTCTGTTGCGAAGGGCCATCGATGGTGAATCCGACCACTTGATTGAAGGTGCTCGGCTGGGTGCTGAAGACAAGGCTTGCGATGGAGAAGTTTGGATTGGCCAGCACCGGTTCGGGATCGAACTTCTGCGCCTTGGCGTCGTACAGATGTGCCTGCACCTTGTCCGAGAAGAGGTCGGTCAGGACGTAGTACTTGCCGGTGGCATCGTCCACACCAGCCAACTCGACCGTATGCCGGTTGGACAGGCGTGTCAGCAGCGGCTTCTGCAGTACGAACTGCCCGGAGCTCGGATCAAGGATCTGAATCTGCTGGTCGTAATCGCCGCTGACCGGTTCGATCTGGCTCTTGGCGAGCACCTTGCCGCTGCGCGGGTCGAACAACGCAGGCTGGGCGCGGGTGCCGCCGCGGAACAGCAGTTCGGTTTCCTTGGTCTTGAGGTTGTACAGGTAGTAATTGGCGGTCAGCGTTATCTCGCTGAGCTGGCGGATGATGACCCGGTCCGGATCCAGCGGCAGCATGTTGACCAGCGATGCGCTGCCACCCAGTTCCAGGCAGCGCTGGGTCTGTTCGCTCACGCCCAGCTTGCGCGTGTTGTCGGCGAATGCTTCGTTGAAGGTCTTCTGGCTCTGGTCGGTCAGGTAGGTCTTGACCACGAATGTCTTGGTCGCACCCGATACGCTGCCCTCGCCACACCCCCCAAGCTGCCCGGTCCACTCCTGGCGGCCGACCGCCAGGATCTGGTCGGACTTGAGAGCGCCCACGGCAATGAACTTCATCCGGTCGCCCGAGGGCGTAACCACCTTCGGGGCACCTCCCATTGCGTCGGTATCCCAGCTGGCCAGCGCAGTTTCTTCCGGGTTGCCCGGAGAGGGGATCAACGCGACCAGATGCTTGCCGTCCGGACTCATCGAGACCGACTGCAACGCTGGCATGCGTGCCAGGTCTTCGATCGGGATGGGAGCGGCGTGTGCCGTGGCGCCGGCCAGGGCCATGGAGAGGGCACCGCACAGGGTGCGAGCGGAAATCACGTGCATGTCTTGTCCTTTTGCTGCGCGTTGATCGGCTGAAGCTGACTGGATTGTGAACAAGGTCGAAAGGTAGCAGATCGATGACCTTCCTTGGCAGTGCCGCCGCCGCTCCGCCCTCCCTTACCGCACCGGTGCCACCCAAAGCAGAAGACCCCGCCGGAGCGGGGTCTTCTGCTGCAGGAAACGACGTCGACGGATCAGTTGTTGCCGAACTCGTACTTGGCCTGCACGTAGATGGCACGGCCATAAGCGTTGTACAGGTAGTTGTTGTACGGCTGGCCGCTGGTGCCGGCGAAGCTGTACCGCTGGTTGTCAGGCATCTTGTTGAACACGTTGTTGACCATCAGCGACAGGGTCAGGTTGTCCATCGCCCGATAGTTCACGCTCAGGTTGTAGGTGGTGTACGAACCCCACTTGCCGGCCTTGTAGCCGGAGCTGTGGACGTAGTCGTAGCCATTGCCCAGGTAGGCCATGTAGTTCGGCGTCTTGCCGATGTAGTTGGCATACAGGGTGGTGGTCCACTTGTCCTTGGCCCAGCCGATCGAACCGTCGGCGCGCACCTTGGCGTACGAGTCGTACACCCACATCGCATACGGGTCGCGCAGCAGGTCCAGGTACTCATCGCCCGGCTGCGGTTGCAGTTCGCGCTTGAGCATGTCGGTGTAGTTGCCGGAGAACTGCAGCGAACCGAAGCGGCCGATGTCCTGTACGTACTTGAAGCTGGCCGTCAGCGCCTGCAGGTTCTGGCTGGCCACGTTCATCTTCGGCGTATAGATCTCATCGAGTACGCCGGAGGCGTCGCGGGTGATCCAGTCGCTGACGTTCTGGCAGCTGGCCGAGGTGTTGTTGGTCTGGCCGTTGCGGCAGTA
>NZ_JBFRFE010000080.1:0-10225 GCF_052114665.1 Stenotrophomonas sp. 2YAF22
CCCAGGAAGTCCATCGCCGTTCGTGCGCGTTGCGGGGAATGCAGCCCTCGCGAGGCGTCGGCCTCATCTCGGGAGAGGGAACCATTCACGGATTCAGCTGCAGCGGCCCGCTGTAGCGCCGCGCCCCTGCCCGGCTCGGCTGCACGGCACCTGCGGTACCATGCCCTCCCCCGAGCCACCTACGCTACCTGCCGTGCCCCACTACTCCGGCCCCCTGCTGACCCGCGACAGCGCTGACACCCTGCGCCGTGCCCATGACAAGGGCGCCACCGAGTGGCCGGGCTCGCTCGATCTGGGCCGCAGCGAAGCGGCGGTACAGCTGGATGCCGAGGGTTTCACCTTCCGCGGCCAGCACTACCCGTGGCCGGGCAAGCTGAAGGACCGCACGCTGTACTACTGGGATGGCGAGGAGTTCTGCTCCATCTCCCGCTTCAGCGGCTCGCTGATCAAGCTGGTGCCGACCGAGTGGGGCGCACCGACCTTCGAGATCGACGGCATCAAGATGCTGCCGACCTCCAAGCTGTCGCCGTTCGAGGACGCGCGCCGCAAGGTCGAGCTGGTCGCCCCGGCGGGCAAAAGCCTCCTCGATACCTGCGGCGGGCTCGGCTACTTCGCCGCCTGCGCACTGGAGGCCGGCGTCGGCCAGATCCGCTCGTTCGAAAAGAACGCCGACGTGATGTGGTTGCGCACGCTCAATCCGTGGTCGCCCGATCCGGATTCAGCCGCCGCGGGCGGCCGCCTGCACTTCAGCCACGGCGACGTCTCGCAGCAGATCGAACAGGTCGCCAGCAACAGCGTCGATGCGATCCTGCACGACCCGCCGCGCTTCGGCATTGCCGGCGAACTGTACTCGCAGGTGTTCTACGACCATCTCGCCCGCGTCATCCGCAAGGGTGGCCGCCTGTTCCACTACACCGGCGCGCCGAACAAGCTGACCAGTGGCCGCGACGTGCCACGCGAAGTGGCCAAGCGCCTGGAAAAGGCCGGCTTCAAGGCCGAGCTGGCGCTCGATGGCGTGCTGGCCATCAAGCGCTGAGGCTCACTCGCCTTCCACCTTGGCCAGCTTCATCACCCACTTCGGCACTTCCGGCTCGCCGGCGTAGAACGCCTTGGGCTTGTTTTCGGCCATCGCCCAGCGGTGCAGCCAGCTCGGCCCATAGCGACCGCTGTAGCCCTCGGCGCCGCGTGCATAGGCGGGGTCGCGCACCGCCTCCTGCAGTGACACGAAGCGATAGCCACGACGCTTGGTGGCCGCCACCAGCTCGGCGAAGGTCGCTGCATTGAGTTCGTTGGCATGCATCAGCCACACCTGCGGCAGCGCATATCCCAGCAGCGCCTGGGACTGCTTCTCGTAGTAATCCACCTTGTTCAGCATGTACGGCACATAGCCCTTGCGCAGGCTCGCCAGCGTCGCCTCGCGCTGCGGTGAATCGGGCTGCTCGTTCATCACGTTGGCATAGGCAAAGGCCCACACCCACTCACCGTTGTCGACCGTCACCGGTGCCACGCGGTAGCCGTGCTGTTTGAAGAACACGTCCATCGCCACGCGGTCTTCCTGCGTACGGCCCGCACGCAGGTAAGGGTGGCGCATCCATTGCGGCGTCTGCCCACGCTCGGCCAGCAGCGGTCGCAGCACCTGCTCGCCGCGCAGGAAGTCCTGCTGGAATGCCGCTACACCTTTGGCGTTGAGGTCCATGTGCGACCAAGTGTGGTTCCCGAGCTCGTAGCCGGCATCCAACCAGTCGCGCAGCATCTGCACCCGCGCCGGCTGCACCTGGCCATCCACTTCCAGCTTGTTTTCGTTGACGAAGCCCACCACCGGCACATCGGCCTGGCGCAGCTGCGCCATCAGTGCGGCATGGCGTGCCTGCAGATCGGCCGGCACGATCTCATCCAGGCGCGCCCACGGCAGATCGTCGATGGTCACCGCGATGCGCCGATCGACTTCGGCAGCATGGACGGTCAATGACAACAACAGCAACGGCAACGCACGCAGGAACAGACGCATCGGTACATCCATGGGACGAGGATGCAGCGACTGTAACGCGATTGGGCCTTGCCGCCGAGTGTGGACCCGGTCGCAGCGCCAGAGCGGGTCAGTCGGCGATGTACTGCGGCGGCACGTGGTCGGTCAACCAGACACCATTGGCCGAGCGGTGGAATACATGCCCGTCGGCATGCATGCGCCCGGCGTGCACGCTGAGGATCACCGGCGCACCGCGGCGGGCACCCACCTGGTGGGCCGTCTCGCGGTCCAGCGACAGATGCACGTGCTGGCGCTCGCCCGGACGCAGACCCTGCTCGCGGATTGCCCCGACGAAGCGCGACACCGTGCCGTGGTACAGCCACGGCGGCGGCTCGACCGGCACCAGTCCGAGATCGACCGTGATCGAATGCCCCTGGTTCGCGCGGATACGCTGGCCATCATCGCTCAGTGCAAAGCGCTGCTTGCTGCAGGTCGCCACGATGTCCTGCAGTCCGCCACGATCAAGCACCTGCCCGTGTGCATGCAGCTTCTGCAGCAGTTCGTCGACGTTGGCCCAGCCTTGGCCGTCCAGGTTCAACCCGATTTTCCCGGGTTCATGGCGCAGCACCAGGCTGAGGAACTTGCTGGTCTGCTTGGTTGAAGTTTCCGTATTCATCCGCATAGCGTGCCGCAGAAGCGCCGGTTGATGCCAGTCAGTGGCCCGCGCGCGAGTCAGAGCCGGGTCAGCTGCGAGGTGGTGCGCCACAGCCACAGGCCAACCACCATCGCGGCCAGCAACAGTCCGCACAGGATGATGGCCAGCGCATCAGGTGCGTGCGGCGGCGTCAGGTCGGCCTTGGCGAAGATCTGCAACAGCCATCGCCGCATCGAGGACGGGAGCGCATGTCCGTCTGGTGTCAGGTCTGTCATGCATGCTGCAGGCAGCGCAGTGGTGATGCCCTTCCAGGCTTGGTCATACAGTCGCAGCATCGCGCTGGCCAGCAACAGCGCCGCCGCGTGCAGGGCCAGCAATCCCCACGCACTGCGGCGTAACCGTGCATCAACATGACGCAGCAAGTGCACGCCGACCGTCAGCGTGCCCAGCAGGGCAAGCAACAGCGTGGCCATTGGCAACCAACACAGCGGCTGCCAGCCATCCAACGCACCGGCACGCGCCAGCAGGTGCTCGGCGACCTGCATCCGGGCGGTTGGATCAGGTCCACCGCAGGCCAGCGTCAGTGGCTCCAGCAGCAGGTCCATGCGGTGGTGAAAGTAGCCTGCGGCCAAGCCCACCGACAACAGCGCCAGCACCTGCAGCAGGAACAGCATCAGGCCGGCGCCGAAGAAGCGCCCGAGGCGGGCAGTGAAGGCGGTCATCGATGTATCCCCAGCGAGTGACGCGCATGCTAGCCAAGCCAACCGCCGCTGTCGGCTGGCAGATACGACACGACCTTGGAGGATGCGCGATCATGTCCACTCCTTCAGGAGAGTTGGCGATGGTAGGGCTGTATCTACTCGTGCGTACCCTGCTGCCGGTTCTGCTTGGCGGGCTGGTTGCGATGCTCGGCGCACGCGTGATCAATGCGCGGCTGGCCCGCCTTCCGCCGCGCGTGATTGCACTGCCGGATGAGAGCCTGCTGCCCAAACCCGCTGCACAGCGACGTTATCGCCGCATGCGTCGGCGCAGACCGCGCCTGCAGCGCTTTACCCAGCCGCCCAAGGTGCCGAGCAGCTGGGTCCTGCTCGCGGCAATGGCGTTCATCGGCACGGTGGGCCTGACCGTCTACCTGATGCCCGATGGCCCCCGCTTCCAGGTGCTGGTCGAGAGCACCTTGGGATATCCCTCCACCGTCATCGAGGTCCGCGCGCCCATGCAGCAGCAGCTGCAGTTGCTGGATGCCTGCGCCCCCGTGCTGCATCGCACTGTCCGCCCCATCACCATGCGCTACCGCAGAGCCCGCACCGGCAATCCGGTCGAGGTGCACGGGGTACTGCCGGTGCAGGTGCGGCACCGCGGCACGCTGCTGCAGGTGGCCACGGCGCAACCGGTGGATGTGGCCCTGCTACGTGATGCTCTGTACCAGTGCAGCGCATCGTCCAACGTTACGCTGACGATACAGCCGCGCACCGTCGCGCCATGGCGGGAATGGGGTTGGAAGCCGTGGCCGGGGCGCAGCGGCCAGTAAGGCTTCAACCGCGCGGCAGTTTCACCGCCCACATGTTGTCCACCAGGTTCGGGTAACGGCGCCCGTTCTCCTCTGCCCGCTGCCGCGCCGCCGCCTTCTGCGCTTCCGTCAGCGGCTGCGTCTTCTGGCCCTTCGGGTTGAGCTTCTTCCAGGGCGGCGTGCGGGCAGTGGGCATGTGCGGATGATGCCGTAGTGGGTGTTACTTCTTCAGGAATTCCAGCAACGCCAGATTGAAATCATCGGCGTGGCTGGTATTGCAGCCATGCGGTGCATTCTTCAGCACCACCACCTCGCTGCCTGCGATGGCCGCATGCGTGCGCTTGCCCGAACCTTCGAACGGCACCGTCGCATCGCTGTCCCCGTGCAGCACCAGCGTCGGTACGGTCACTTTCTTCAGGTCCGCGCGGAAATCGGTGGTGGCGAACGCCTTCATGCACCCCAGCGCAGCGGTCTGGTCAGATTGATGGGCAAGCGCGATGGCGGCCTGGCGCTCGTCCTCGGTGACCATCAGCTTGCCGTCGGCACTGAAGAAATCGCGGGTAAAGCCGTCGAAGAACGACTCCCGGTCCTTCTCCAGCCCCTGGCGCATCTCATCCGCCTTTTCCTGGGTCAGCGGCCCTTCGGGATTGTCCGCGCCCTTCAACAGGTACGGCGGCACGGCCGCAGCGAACACCACGCTGTGCAGGCGGTCTTCACCATGGTTGGCGATGTAGCGCGCCACTTCGCCACCGCCCATCGAGAAGCCGACCAGGGTGACATCGCGCAGATCGCGTTCGTCGATCAGACCGGCCAGGTCAGCGGCCAGGGTGTCGTACTCGTAGCCATCGGCGGGTTTGTCCGAGCGGCCGAAGCCGCGACGGTCGTAACTGATCACGCGGTAACCGGCATCGCGAAGCAGCGGCACCTGCGCCTTCCAGGATTCGGCAGACAGCGGCCAGCCATGGATCAGGATGACCGGGCGGCCGGTGCCGCCGGTGTCTTCAATGTGCAGTCGGACGGAGGAGGTAGCCATGGGAACTCCCGGGGGAAAGAGGAGCCCAGCCTAGGCAATCGCACCGGAGGCGCCCGTGATGGATCCGGCTCAGGCCATGACATCGCGTACACGGCACCGGCCAGCCGGCACATCGGTTCACACCCGCCAGCACGGCATTGGTCGGGCCCTGCGCCGATTTCGTCACGCCCCGGTTACCGTGCGCCATCGCCCATGCCAGTCTGCGCCGGTCCTCAATGGAGCCACGCCATGCTGCTCGCCCTGCCCCTGCTCGCCGCCGCCGTCGCCGTCGCCGGCACATCCCCCGCCAGCGACACCCTGCGCGAGCAGATCCGCGCGGCCGACACGCAGCTGTTCGCCGTGGCCTTCGATGCCTGCGATGCCGACAGGGCCGCCGCGATGACCACCGAAGACATGGAGTTCTTCCATGACAAGGATGGCAAGTCCGCCAACAGCCGCGAGGACTTCCGCCGCAGCGTGGCCACCCTGTGCGACAACGCGCGCAAAGGGGGCTGGCACCTGCGGCGCGAACTGGTGCAGAGCTCACTGCAGGTCTTTCCGCTGCACGACGATCGCGCCCTGGAAATGGGCGATCACCGCTTCCATGAGCGCGGCGCCGATGGCGTTGAACGCTGGACCGGCCAGGCCCGTTTCATCCAGGTCTGGCGCCGCGTGGATGGCCGATGGCAGGCCGAGCGGGTGATCAGTTACGACCACCGCCCGGCAGACAAATAAACATCACCGCCGCAGCGCCCACTCAGTCGCGCAGGTTGCTGGCGCGCGTCAGCATCCAGCAGCCGTAGCGGCGCGCGAAGGTATAGGAGTCGCGCTCGGCGTCGCTGCCGAAGGTCACGCGCTGCCCGTTGTCATCGATCGCTTCGATGCGTGTGGGCGCGTTGTAGGCGCCGGCGCGCATGCGCTCCAGCGCGGCCGGATCGCGGCTGACCGGCGAGGGCACGAACAGATCGAACGTGGCCAGGTAGCGGTAGCTGAAACGTTTCAACCGCGCGGCACCCTGCTCCAGCACGACGTGCGTGGGCGCCAGCCCCTCGTGGTCATCGCGCACGGTGTGCATCGGCACCTCGTACTCCAGTGGGTCGGAGGTGTAACGCAGGCGCACCCGGTCATCGGCCGGGTCGGCGAAGCGTTGCAGGAAACGGGTGAAGTCCTGCGAAGGGCAAGCGGGATCGTCCGCCGCCACGGGCGTGTCAGCCGCCGCAATACCTGCGCAGACCCACAGCCCCACGCCCAGCAGCAACCGCGCGGCCGCCTGTCCCCGTATCCGGATTGTCTCCCCGTGCACCACGCTTTCCCCCGCTGCCATTGCACCGGACGCCATCCCCTGCGTCGCCGGGCCACAGGCTAGCAACAAAGCGGTTACCGGCGCAGCCCGCGACCGTTTTACACTGGCCACATCCGGCCACACGGTAGCGGCCACATGGAGCCCCCAATGACCCCTGACGATTCCCTTCACCAGCAGATCCGCCAGAACGTGGCCGCACTGGACGAAAAGCACGGCCGCGCGTTCGACGCCACCAGCGAGAACGTGGCCGCCAGCCTGGCCGTCAAAGCCCGCGAACAGGGCCTGGAACGCGCCGACCACGTGGTGGTGAGCAACGCCACGGCCAACCACCCGGCCGGGCACAACATCTTCGTGGTGCAGGGCGACCCGGCCAACCCGGCGCACCTGCGGGCGATGCTGCCGACCGCCGTGGCCGCGCAGACGCCGGCCGAGGAGTCACTGCAGAAGCTGGGACTGGGTGGGCAGCAGCCGGTGCAGGCCGAGCAGCAGACGCTGGATGCACAGGCGCAGGATCAGCAGCAGAACCCTGCGCATCGGATGGGGTGAACACCGGCAGGCGTCGATGCGATCGACGCCTTTATGGCATGGGCCGCTATCAGCCCATTCGCGGCTGGGACTGCTGCGTCTGTTGCTGCAGCTGATCCTCATGCGCAATGCGGCAGGACTCACGCCCCTGATGCTGCACGCTGGCTTGTTGGTACACCTCTTCAACCGTGCCCTGCTGGGCATCGACCAGCGACAAGCGCTGGCGGTTCGCTGCAGGGTCCGGTGAAGCGGTGTCGCCAGTGCGCTGCAGAAAAACATAGCCCGGCGAATCCACAGCGCCGCCGCTGCTGAAGGCCACCTGCAAGGTATCGCGTTCGGTGTAGCCCCCCTGCACCGCCAATCGTGTCAGGTGGCCCGCCAACAGCTCGGGCTGTTGCCCCGCCGGCAGCCCTTGGCGCTCGGCGGCGTCACCCAGCGCTGCCCGCACCCGCTGGTCGAGAGGATGCAACGCGTCGCCCGGCACGCGTGCGTCGTTGGCCACCCGCTCGCCGCTGCGCTCGCCGATGTCGTCGTTGTCGCTCAGCAGGCGATGCTTCCACGTACGATCGGGCATCGGGTTGGTTTTCGTACGATTGAGATCACTGTTGGGGAACGGCGGATCGATGCTGTCGACGCCGTGGATGTTACGCAGCGGACGATAACCGTCCTTGCCACCGCCATTGATGTCCAGAGGAATGCGGACATCCGGGAAAAGCTGCCCGGCGGGACCTCCCAGCGCATTCACGTCGATGCTTCTTTTCCGCTCGATGCCCGCGTGGTTCAAGGCTTCCCAGGTGAAGTCCACGCAGTTGTTGCGGACATCCTGGTAGTGCTTGCTGAAGCCAAACCCCTCGGGATCTTTGCCGAAGGCGTCGAGCTTCTTGTATTGCTCCTCGCTGATTTCGAGCGTCCGGGTGTATCGCGGATCCTTATAGATCAGATCATCTTTCTTCACGATGTCGCCCGGCCCATTGATGTCGCCATGCACCACAGGTGCAAAGCCGTAGCTCTGGGGAGGCACACCCGTAGCGTGCAGGACGTAGAACATGTGCCCCGGCGCGGAGGTCTGCAGAACACCATCCACAACCTCCTGCTTACCGGTCGAAAGATCAAGCAGAGGGGTCCCGGGTGCCGCAATGACGATATCTACGGTGTAGCGTGGCTTGTCCATAAGATTGTTCCTTCAGTTCCTTCCAAGGGATGTAAATAGAGCCTACTTACCAACGGGTCGTGCAGCGTGGACGCGAAGACGGGCCGAATACTCGCCCAGTTCCGGGGTCACTTTGACGGTGCGAACCTGCACTCGATAGCGGTTGTCGTTCTGCAGGGGCAAGGCAACGACACTCAGCATGTACTGCCCGCCGCTACCTGACCGCAACATTGCATAGCGCCAAGTGTCCGACGTATGCCACGCAGGAAGCGGCTGACCTGCGTTGAGTGCTAGTGCCTGGTAATTGTCGTAGGTAGGCACATCCTTCCAAGCCCCGCCTGTCCAGCGCTGCAGGACCACTTCGAACGGAATGTTCAAGCGCTCCAAGTCCGGCGCATCCGCGCTGTACGGTCTTTGGCGTTGCATCTCGAGTTCCAACGCATGAATGCGGCTGGGAGTGAAATTGCGTCCGTTCATCTCGAACTCGAAAATCACCTCTTGGCCCGGCTGATCCACAGCGATCGGCTGCGTGAGGTCCAGCGGCTCGGGTGGAACAGGATCACGGCTGGAACAGGCGCCCAGCACGGAGCTCAAGATGATCAACAGGCCGGCGCGCAGCCAGCGGTGGATACACAGCATGATTCAGACCCTTTGGCTCCCTGCCATGGGCTTCAACCCTAGCGGGTTGGCGGTCGGCACTGCAACCGGGCAAAGAAAAAGGCAGGGCAAAAGCCCTGCCTTTTTCACGCGTCAGGACGCCGGGCGTGGCCCAGCGTCATCGCATCACAGCTGGATCCGCGCCACGCTCTCTTCCGCGCCCTTGGCATCCTTCTCGCCGTTCTTGATGCTCACGTACAGCACGTTGTTCCTGGCATCCAGCGCCAGGCTGTTCGGGTGCGTCGGCACGGCGTAGGTGGCCACCTTCTGGTAGCTGTCGCTGTTGTACGCGGTCACCGTACCGGCTTCGCGGTTGGTCACGTACAGGCGCTTGCGCGGTGCATCCAGCAGGATGCCCAGCGGGCCGGCGTCGGTCGGGATGCTGGCCAGTTCCTTGCCATTGCTGCGGTCGAGCACCAGCACGCGCTGGCCCGGGTGCTTGCTGACCAGCCCGCTGCTCTTGGCCTGGTAACCCCGCAGCATTTCCGAGCCCTGGTCGGTCACGAACAGGCGCTTGCCGGCCGGGTCCAGCGCGATGTTCATCGGCTGCTCGGCGGCAATCTTGTGCTGGGCTTCGACCTTGTTGGAGTCGGTGCCGACCACCACCAGATCGGCCAGCAGATTGCTGGTGTACACGCGCTTGTTGGCGGCATCCAACGCCAGGCCCGGCGCCTTGGCGTTGCCCAGGCCCGGAATGGTGTTGATCACCTTCAGGGTGTTGGTATCGATCACGAACAGCACGCTGCTCACATCGGGCTGGCTGCTGTGGCCGGTTACGTACAGGCGGTTGGCGGCGCTGTCGACCACCAGCTCGCGCAGATCGTGGGTGTAGGCGGCCTTGCCATCCTTGCCGGTCTTCTTCTCCATCAGCTGCACGGTGCCGATGGCCTTGTTCTGTGCGGTGTCGACCACGGTTACCGACAGGTCCACGGTGTTGCCCACGTACAGGCGGTTGTGGGCGTCATCCAGCACCACGCCGAACGCCTTGCGCTCCAGCGGGATGCGGGTTTCCACGGCCAACGTGGTCGGGTTCAGGCGCAGCACCTGGGCCGGGCCGGCGTTGTCACCGAAGCCACCGGACGAGGCAACGAACACGGCGTTCTGCTTGGGGCTGTAAGCCAGCTCGTACAGGCCCTGGGCGATGGCCTGGCGCTGCACGGCGATGGCGGGGCTGGTGGCGGCGGCGGCTTCGGCGGCGAAGGCGGTCGGAGCACCGAGGCTCAGCGACACGGCGACGGCCAGCGCGGCCGAACGGAAAAGGGAATTGCGGATCATGCGAGCGTCCTTCAATGGGCACGGAGGGTGTCCTGGCTCGCGGGGCCGTTCTTCGACGGCCCGGCCCTGCATCTGTCTGCGCGGGGTGGGCTGGCTGGGTAGCGCGGGAATGGTAGCAGGTAGGGGCCGTGGCGTCCGCCTGCGGATGCATGGCGGACGCGCTGTTCGGTGT
>NZ_JBFRFE010000081.1:0-10198 GCF_052114665.1 Stenotrophomonas sp. 2YAF22
CCGGCACCCACCACGAAGCTGTACAGCGATGACGGATCGCCGTGCTGCAGGTGCATGCCACCCAGCCGTGCCGAGGGCTCGTCCAGCGCATCGATGAAGGCCGGGTGGTGGCGCTGGCGCTGGCTGGCATCGCTCACCAGCGCATCGCCGCCACCGATGCCGAGCTGCGCGATCAGGGTGACTTCCACCGGGCCACCACCGTCGTGTGCCGGAAGCTGGATACTCGGGAACGAACGGCTGGTGCGGGTCGAACCGGGCATCGCAGTGCTCCTCAGCGGGCGGGTGTCTTGCGGCGTGCGCGCGCTTCGCGCTTCAGCGGGCCGCCGACCGGACAGACTTCGGCAGCCCAGGAAAACAGCGTGTTGGCCAGGCGGTCGGGCACCTGCCGGAAGTACACGAACTGGCCGCGCTTCTCGCGTTCGATCAGGCCGGCGTCTTCCAGGATGCGCAGGTGGCTGGAGAGTGCCGGCTTGCTGAAATCGAAGCGCTCGGCCAGCTCGCCCGCGCTGAGTTCCCCGGCGCTGAGGTAGGCCAGGATCTGCCGGCGTGCGGTGGAGGCCAGGGCTTCGAAGATGCGATCCATGGTTGCAGTTAACTAATTCGTTAACTGATGTTCCCCCTGGTGGCAGGTGATGTCAAGCGCGGGCGTGCCCGTTGCGTACTGCCTCCCGGCTTTGTCATCCTCCCCGCTGTTTTCCGTTCCGTGGAGTTCCGATGCGCCCTGCGCCCTGGCTGATCGCTGGCCTGCTGCTGCCGATCGTGGTGATGGCCCAGCCTGCGCGTGCGCCGAAGGCACCGGCGCAGGATCCCTTCAGCGAACTGTTCGACACGGCCTGCATGCAGCACATCGGCGCGCCGGCGCGGCTGCAGTCGCTGATGGATGCCAATGGCCTGACGCCGCTGCAGCCGGCCGAGGCCGCCACGCTGCTGCAGGGCCAGCCGGGCATGGCATGGATGGTGCCGTTGGCCAGTGGCCGCTATGCGGTCAGCTGGGCCGACGATGGCACCTGCACCGTGTATGCCGAGAAGGCCGACCCGGCAGTGGTGCAGAAGGGCTTCGCGCGGCTGATGCAGGCCGCACCGAAGCCGCTGCAGATCCGCTCGCTGCCCTCGCGCGGTCCATTGTCCGGCGACCAGGTGGCGATCCAGTACGGTTGGGCAACGCCGGGCGAAAGCAAGCTGCGCGTGCGCTTCCGGCTGGTCACCCGGCAGGCCGCCGAGGCGGGGGTGCAGGCGATGGCCTCGGCCTCGCCGGGCGAGGCGATGCTCGAACAGGCCGCGCCGCCTGCACCGCCGCCCGCCCGGTAGCGCTGCCGGAGTACACGCGATTCAGCCAACAGCCCGGGGATGTGATATATCGTTTATCGATAAATCCACCCCGGGGCGGCAGGGCCGCTCCACATCGGAGGCTGCTTGACCGCTCGTCCCGCCCGCGTCCTTCCTGCGCGCGGCTTGTTCACTCTGGCCCAGACCGCCGTGCAGGCGGTGCGCGCGATGTGCTGGCTGGGCATCCTGGCCGCGCTGCTGGCGGTGCCGCTGGTGGCCTACGACCGCAGCTGGCTGCTGGACAGCGTGCACGACGCGCAGGCCGCGGCCATGCACGGTTCGCATCTGTTCCTGCATTTCTGCGTGGGCCTGGCCGCCATCGTTGCGCTGCTGGTGCTGTGCCTGGTGTTCCTGCGCCACTTGGCGCGGCTGCTGCGTTCTGCGGCCAAGGAACGCCCCTTCACCCATGCCAATGCCGTACGCCTGCAACGCATGGCCTGGCTGATGCTGGCGATGGAGGTGCTGTCCATCGTGATCGGCCTGTACGCCAGCTGGATGGGGCCGGATTTTGCGTGGATGGAGGTGGGCGGCGGCATGTCGATCACCGGCCTGGTGGCCGTGCTGATGCTGTTCGTGCTGGCGCGCGTGTTCACCGTCGGCGCCGCGATGCGCGACGATCTGGATGGCGTGATCTGATGGCGATCGTCATCACTCTGGACCGCATGCTGCAGCAACGCGGCATGACCTTGTCCGAGCTGGCCGGTCGCATCGACATCACCCTGGCCAACCTGTCGATCCTGAAGACAGGCAAGGCGCGCGCGATCCGCTTTTCCACCCTCGATGCGATCTGCCGCGAACTGCAATGCAGCCCCGGCGACCTGCTCGGGCATGACCCTGCACAGGCGCAGGATGCGGATTGAGCCTGGCTGCGCCGCGCGCCTGCACCGCACCACTTCCCCCTTACTGACGAAACGGACCTGAAATGGAATGGTTGGCTGACCCCTCGATATGGATGGGCCTTGCAACCCTGGTCGTGCTGGAGATCGTTCTCGGCATCGACAACCTGGTGTTCATCGCGATCCTGGCCGACAAGCTGCCACCGCACCAGCGCGACCGCGCGCGGGTGATCGGTCTGGCGCTGGCGCTGCTGATGCGGCTGGTGCTGCTGGCTGCRTTGGCCTGGATCATGAAACTGACCGAACCACTGGTCACGCTGCTGGAGCACAGCTTCTCCGGCCGCGATCTGATCCTGCTCGGCGGCGGCCTGTTCCTGCTGTTCAAGGGCACCATGGAGCTGCACGAACGGCTTGAAGGGCGCGAGCATCACGAGGACGGCAAGAAGGTCTATGCCAGCTTTGCGATGGTGGTGGCGCAGATCGTGGTGCTCGATGCGGTGTTCTCGCTGGATTCGGTGATCACTGCGGTCGGCATGGTCGACAACCTCGGCGTGATGTATGCGGCGGTGACCATCGCGATGGTGCTGATGCTGCTGGCCAGCAAGCCGCTGACCCGCTTCGTCAACAAGCACCCGACCGTGGTGGTGCTGTGCCTGGGCTTCCTGCTGATGATCGGTTTCAGCCTGGTGGCCGAGGGCCTGGGCTACAAGATTCCGAAGGGGTACCTGTACGCGGCCATCGCGTTCTCGATCCTGGTGGAAGCGTTCAACCAGTGGATACGTTTCAACCGCGAGCGCAACGAGCAGCGCCAGCCGTTCCGCCAGCGCAYCGCCGATGCAGTGCTGCGCCTGCTGGGCGCGCGCCAGGCCAATGGCCACGATGAAGAAGAAGCCGATGAACGCGGCAGTACCGAAGAACGCCTGCAGCCGGCCGAGCACGAGATGATCCGCAGCGTGCTGGGCCTGGCTGACCGCCCGGTTTCGAGCGTGATGACCGTGCGTGCCGACGTGCAGTGGATCGACATGGCGCGCGGTGACGACGACGTGGTCGCACGCCTGGTGGCGTCGCCGCATACGCGGATGCTGGTGGGCGACGGTGACCTGGACAGCCTGCGTGGCGTGGTGCAGAGCCGCGACCTGCTGGCCGACCTGCTGCAGGGCAAGCCACTGCAGCTGGAAGGCAACCTGCGCGAGCCGCAGTACGTGCTGTCCAGCGCCAGTGCATTGCAGGCCCTGGAGCTGATCCGCCAGCACCCGGTGCCGCTGGCGGTGGCGGTGGACGAGTACGGCAGCGTGGAAGGCCTGGTGACTGCCAATGACCTGCTGGCGGCCATCGCCGGTGACCTGGCCGATACCCAGGACGAGCGCTATGGCGTGATCGCACAGGGTGAGGACTGCTGGGACGCCGACGGCGCGCTGACCCTGGACGACCTGCAGCGGCTGGCCGGCGTGTCGCTGCCGCGCAGTGCCGACTACATGACCATCTCCGGGCTGGTGCTGGAGCAACTGGGGCGCCTGCCCGACATCGGCGACACGCTGGAGGTGGCCGGGATCCGCATCACCGTGCTGGCGATGGAGAAGCGGCGCATCACGCGGTTGCGGGTGGAACGCCTGCCGGAGGCGTGACGATGGTAGGGCTGGGCCCATGCCCGGCTCTATCCATTGCCATCTTCTGCCGTCACCATAGCGGGCCTGTTTGCCGTTCTGGATTGTCGTAGTGCTGAGTACGATTGGTTTTCTGATGGGCCTGTATGTGGCCTGGCGCCTGTTCTGGCCACTGCGCCTGCCCGTCTGGTTGAAGGTGGTGCTGTCCGTCCTGCTGGTGGCCATTGCCGTGCAGCTGCGCATCGTCGCCAGCTTCTGGGGCACGATGGCCTCGCCGGAAATTCCGAAGATGGCCATTGCCACGCTGGCCACCGGTTCCACCGCCGTGCTGCTGCTGGCCCTGGTGTTGCTGGTACTGGACGCCGGCCTGTTGGCTGCGCGCCTGCTGCGCGCACCGCGCGCCCTTTCCGTACTGCGCAGCAAGGCGCTGCGCCCGTCTGCCGCGGTGCTGGCGCTGCTGCTCAGTGCCTTCGGTGTCAGCCAGGGCATGGCCGTACCCAAGCCACGGCAGATCGAGGTGGCCATCAGCGGCCTGCCGCAGGCCTTCGATGGCTACCGTGTGCTGCAGCTCACCGACATCCACGCCAGCCGCCTGCTGACCGGCGACTGGGTGCGCCAGGTCGTGGCTGCAAGCAACGCACTGCAACCGGACCTGGTGGTGATCACCGGCGACCTGATCGACGGCAGCGTGCAGGCGCGCCGCAATGATTACACCCCACTGGCGGACCTGCGTGCGCCGGACGGTGTGATCGCCATCACCGGCAACCACGAGTACTACGCGCAGTACAGGGAATGGATGCAGGCCTTCCGTGCACTACACATGCAGGTGTTGGAAAACAGCCACACCCAGGTGCGCCGTGGCGGGGCGGCACTGACCATCGCCGGCGTCACCGACCCCGTGGCTTCGCGCTATGGCCTGCCACTGCCCGATCTGGAGGCCGCGCTGGCCGGTGCCGACCTCGCCGCACCGGTGATCCTGCTCGACCATCGGCCACGCAATGCACGCGAGGCCGCTGCACGCGGGGTGAAGCTGCAACTCTCCGGGCACACCCATGGCGGCCAGATCATCGGCATGGACCAGCTGGTGAAGCGCGCCAACGGCGGCTTCGTTTCCGGCCGCTATGCGGTGGATGGCATGACGCTGTACGTGAGCAACGGTGCCGGCCTGTGGGCCGGGTTCCCGGCGCGCATCGGCGTGCCGTCGGAGATTACGATGATCACCCTGCGCCGGGCGCCGTGATGTGGTGGGGTCGGATCCCTTTGCAGATAGCAAAGGGCTCTGACCCCGTTTGCCAAGGAGGGCGACCATCCACGCATGGCGTGGATCCACTGCATCGTCACCGCCTTCATGACACGCTGCGGCCATGAAGGAAAGCACGCAATGACCGCAGGACGGCAGCGCTCGATGTGGGTGGCCGGCCTGTCCACGGTGGTGGAGTGGTACGACTTCACCCTGTACCTGTACTTCGCCACGGTGCTGTCGCGGGTGTTCTTCGGCGGTGGCGAAGAGGCGATGCTGGTCACCCTGGCCGGCTTCGCGGTGTCCTACCTGATGCGTCCGCTCGGTGCGCTGTGCTTTGGCCACCTGGGCGACCGGCTCGGCCGGCGCTGGATGCTGCTGGCCTCGATGGCGTTGATGGCCGCGGCCATGCTGGCCACCGCGTTGCTGCCGACGGCCGCTACGGCCGGTGCGACTGCTGGCGTGTTGCTGTTGATCCTGCGCTGCGTGATGGCGTTTTCCGTGGGCGGCGAATACACCGGCGTGGTCGCCTATCTTCTGGAAAGCGCGCCGGCACGACGACGTGGTCTGGTCACCTCGCTGGCCTCGGCGGCCAGCGAAGTCGGCGCGCTGCTGGCAGTGGCCATCTCCGCGCTCACCGTGGCCCTGCTGCCTGCGCCGCAGCTGGACAGCTGGGGCTGGCGGATCCCGTTCTTCTTCGGCGCGGCGCTGGCACTGGTGATCCTGATCGCGCGTTCGGGCATGCACGAATCGCCGGAGTTCGAACGGCAGCGGCGCGAAGGCAGCATTCCGGCTACGCCGCTGCGGCATGTCCTGCGCAACCATCCTGGTGCGGTGGCACGCACGTTCGCGATTTCCGCACTGGGTTCGATCACCTACTACGTGGGCATCACCTATGTGCCAGCATTCCTGCACGCACAGGGGCACGACGAAGGTGATGCGCTGTGGCTGTCGACGATTGCGGCGGTGGCGGTGATCGCGATCACCCCGCTGTGCGGGGCGCTGTCCGATCGCTTCGGGCGGCGTCCGCTGCTGCTGGGGCTGACGGTGCTGGCGGCGCTGCTGCCGCTGTCGATGTTTGGCTGGATGGCGTCTGCTGCGCCGTTGGGCATCGTGCTGGCAGCGGTGAGCCTGGCCTGTGTGGCCGGCGGTATCAGTGCGGTGGCGGCACCGGCCACGGCCGAGCAGTTCCCTGGCGAGGGCCGGGTCAGTGGTCTGGCGCTGGGGGTGACCATGGCCACCGCAGTGTTTGGCGGGGCGACGCCGTGGTTGGCGCAATGGTGGGTGGAACGCAGCGGTTGGGCGGCGGCGCCGGGGGCGATGATCGCGCTGGTGGCGGTGCTGGTGCTGCCGGTGCTGTGGACGCTGCCGGAGACCGTGCCGAAGACCCGCCCCGTGTCCCGGGGCGGGCAGTGAGCGCTTAGACCTTCAGGGTCTGCTCGATGTCGGCCAGCACTGCGGCCGCATCCACGCCGATGGCGATGGACTGCAGCACGTGACCGTCCCACACGCTGGGGCCGAAGCCCATGCCTTCCGGCTTGGGAATGGTCATGCCACGGGCGACGCCGTCGGTGGCCACGCGCACGCTGGCGCGCTCGAACTGGAACAGCTCCGAGCGGGTCAGGGCGATGCAGGCGCAGCAGTCGTGCACGACCATGCCCTTGTGGCCGGCCTGCAGATAGAAGTCGACGTAGTCCTGCGACAGGGCGCGCACCAGTTCGGCATCGGCGCCGCCGATCGCGGCCAGCTTGTCCAGACCGTCGCGGTTCATCTCGACGCGGGTGGTCACGTCCAGGCCGATCGCGGTGACCGGCCAGTGGGCGGTGAACACGATGTCGGCCGCTTCCGCGTCGCCCCAGATGTTGGCCTCGGCCGCCGGGGTGATGTTGCCGTTGACGTGGAACGCACCGCCCATCAGGACCACGCCACGCACCAGGCCGGCGATGTCCGGGGCCTGCTGCAGGGCCAGCGCCAGGTTGGTCATGCGGCCGACCGCCACCAAGGTCACTTCGCCCGGATGGGCGCGGACCAGATCGATGATCAGCTGGTGGGCCGGACGCGCATCAGCGGCCACATCCAAGGCCTCCGGCACCGGATGGTTGCCCAGGCCGTTGTGGCCGTGGATGTGCACCGGCCAGGCTTCCGGGGTGGCTTCGGGCTGCAGCGGGCCACCGGCGCCGCGCGCGACCGGCGCGGACAGGCCCCAAGCCTGCTTCAGGTACAGCGCGTTGTGGGTGGTCGACTCCACCGAGGCATTGCCGAAGGTGGTGGTGACGCCGATCAGGTCGATCTGCGGGTGCTTGTGCAGGTATAGCAGAGCCAGCGCGTCGTCGACGCCCGGGTCGGTATCGAAAATGACTTTCAGCATGTTGTTGTTCTTCTTCTTCCGTGTGGTGCAGGGGGGCCGGCGGCCCCGAGGGCAGGCCGGCGCGCCCCACATTGTCCCATCTTCATGACAGGCAGGGCGAACCGGCGGCGGTGGTATCGTCTGCGGGCCCGAACCCGTCGCAGGGAGCTGCGCCATGCTGGCTGTGACCCTCGTCCTGATTGCCCTGGTGCTGGGGCTGAACCTGGTGGCCAGCTTCGTGGTGCTGGGCCGCGACGACCTTCCCGTCAGCAGTCGCGCCGGGCAGCTGCTGGTGGTGTGGCTGCTGCCACTGGTCGGCGCGATCGTGTGCATGGCGATGGCCACCGCCGATGGTTCGCCCGCGCGCGCTGATGGCAGCAGCGGTGGACCGGCCGATTTCTCCGGGGGCTATTCCGGAGACAGCAACAGCCACCACAGCTACAGCAGTTCCGACTGCAGCAGTGGCGACAGCGGTGGGGGCGGAGACGGCGGCAGCTGTGGCGGCGGCGATTGAGGCGAGGTCATGCCCCGGTAGTGCCGGCCGCTGGCCGGCAACCCCATGAACTCAGCTTCCGCCTTCGGTCGGCAATGGCGCAGGCACGTTCAACAATCCGCCGCTGGCCACATACGCGGCCAAGGCCTGGCCCTGGCTGAGCAGGTGGCGTTCCATCGTGCGTTCGGCGGCTGCAGCATCGCGCTGGCGGAAGCAGTCCATCAGTTCGCGGTGTTCGGCCAGCGACTGCGCGGTGCGGCCCGGCGCCAGCAGCTGGCGGCCGCGATGCATCTTCAGGATGCGGTGCAGGTCGTGGGTGATGCGGATCAGCCACGGGTTGCCGGCGTAATGCTGCACCGTCTCGTGGATGAGGTAGTTGTTGCGGTAGTACTCGGCGATGTTGCCCTCGGCGGCGGCCGCTTCCATCGCCGCGTGCAGTTCTTCCAGCTGCTGCACGCCGGCGTCGTCGATGTGCTTGACCGCTTCATGCGCACAGCGGCCTTCCAGCATCGCCATCACCGGGAACAGCTGGTTAAGGTCTTCCAGGGTCAGCCGGGTTACCCGTGCGCCGCGGCCGGCATCGATCTGCACCAGGCCTTCGGCAGCGAGCAGCTTCAGCGCTTCGCGCAGGGGCGTACGGCTGATGGCCAGTTCCTCGCACAGCGCCGGCTCGTCGATCCACTCGCCCGGCGGCAGGCGGTAGTCGTAGATCCGCTCGCGCACGTGTTCGGCCACCTCCTCATACAGAGGGGCGCGCTTCTTCGGAGGACGCGGAGCGGGAGCGATGGTCATGCGGAAAGTGTAACGCCAGGTAGTGCCGGCCGCTGGCCGGCAACCCGTGATCGCTCGACGGATCCACGAGGTTGCCGGCCAGCGACCGGCACTACCGCAGGCATTTACATCCAGCCCGGCACCACGAACACCAGCCACGCCAGAAGCGGGCCGAATGCCACCACCAGGCCGCTGTAGACCAGGAAGCGGCGGAACAGCGTTTCGCGTTCTTCCTTCGCGGCCGAGGCCACCACCAGTGCGCCGTTGGTCGAGAACGGACTGACATCGACGATGGTGGAGGAAATGGCCAGCGCGCAGATCACGCCAGCGGCACTGAGATGGCCCTGCATCAGGAACGGCACCGCCAGCGGAATGGTGGCGCCCAGCACCGCTGCTGACGAGGCGAACGCGGAGACGATGCCGCCCACGTAGCAGACCAGCAGCGCCCCCAGCAGCGGGATGCCGATGCTGGAGACGCCGTGGCCGATGAAGTCCACGGCACCGGCATGTTCCAGCACGCCGATGTAGGTGACCACGCCGCAGATCAGCAGCACGGTGGACCAGCTGATGCCGTCCACCGCACCCTTCTGGCTCTGCGGGGACAGCAGGGCCAGCACCACTGCAACGGTGATCGAGACCAGGCCGACGTTGAGGTTGTAGATCAGTGCGGCCACACCCAGGCCGAGCAGGCCGATCAGGGTGAACAGCCGCTCGCGGGTCAGGCCCACCGCATCCAGTGCCACCGGATCGTTGGACAGGGTGCCACCACCGGCTGCGACCAGGGCACCGTGGCCTTCGATGGCGAACTGCCTCGATGAGGCCTGCGGACCGCCGGCCATGGCCAGTTCCGCACTGCCGAGCGCACCTGTCGCCGTGATCGAACCGCGACGCAGCAGCGCGATGCCGCCGAAGGCGAAGAAGCAGATCGTGGCCATCATGAAGTTGAAGCCGAGGCTGGTCAGGAACACCGCCATTTCGGTGACTTCCAGGCCTGCCTTCTGCACCACGCCATTGGTGATGCTGCCGTACACGCTGATCGGCGAGAAGCCACCGGCCTGCGCGCCATGGATCACCAGCAGGCCCATCATCAACGGATTGATGTTGTACTGCTTGGCAAAGCGCAGCGCGACCGGGCCGATGATCGCAACCGCGGCAGGGCCCAGCGCGCCGAAGGCGGTCAGCACGGCGGTGATCACGAACATCACCCACGGGATGGCCACGATATGGCCGCGTACCGCTTTCACCGCCCAGTGCACCAGCAGGTCGATGGTGCCGTTCTTCTGCGCGATGGCGAACAGGTAGGTGATGCCGACCAGGGTCAGGAACAGGTCGCCCGGGAAGCCGGCGAGAACCTCCTTGCCCCCCATGTCGACCCAGAGCCCGCCGACGATGAAGGCCAGTGCGAAGGCGACGGCGCCCATGTTGATCGGCATCGCGGTGGCGACGATGAACATGATCACCAGACCGATGATCGTTGCAATTTGTGGAGTCATGCGCCCTCCCAGACACCTGATTCGCGTGTTGCACGGATGGAGGCCCGCCATCCCGGGGTATGGCCTGTTACGTACCATACCCCGGGAT
>NZ_JBFRFE010000082.1:0-10070 GCF_052114665.1 Stenotrophomonas sp. 2YAF22
CCGCAATTCCAGCAACGTCCGCAAGGTGCTGTGGTGTGCCGAGGAAATCGGCCTGCCGTACGAGTCCATCGAGGTGGGCGGTAGTCACGGCGGAACGCAGTCGCCGGAGTACGTGGCGATGAACCCGAACGGGCTGGTGCCGGTGATCGAAGACCACGGCCTGCCGCTGTGGGAATCGAACACCATCGTGCGCTACCTCAGTGCGCGCTATTCGCTGGGCACGCTGTACGCGGAAGACGCGATGGAGCGTGCGCAGGCCGAAAAGTGGATGGACTGGAGCACCTCGCGGATGGCGCCGCTGTACTCCGAACTGATCTGGGGCATCATGCGCACCGCGCCGGCCGACCGCGATGAGGCGCGCATCAATGCGGCGATCGTCCGCGCCGGTGATTTCCTGGCCCTGCCCAACGCGACCTTGGCCACGCAGCCGTGGCTGTCGGGCGAGAAATTCGCCATGGGTGACATCGCCCTGGGCTCGTTGATCTACGCGTGGTTCGAGCTGCCCATCCAGCGCCCGGACCTGCCGCACCTGGCCGAGTGGTATGCACGCCTGCGCGAACGCCCGGCGTACCAGCGCGGCGTGATGTCACCGATGACGTAAGCGAAGGGGCGACGTTCGGGGTCAGAGCCCTTTTCTGCGAAAAGGGATCCGACCCCAAGCTATCCAGGGCTCTACGGTAGTGCCGAGCCATGCTCGGCAGCGCTCTGCCAGATCAATACAGGTCGGTGGGATCCACATCCAGTGACCAGCGCACCTTGCGTGCCTCCGGCAGCGCGTACAGCTGCGGTACCAGCTGTGACAGCACTCCGTGCAGCGGTGGCCGCTGCGCCGCCGACAACAACAACTGCGTGCGCTGATAGCCGGCACGGCGTGGCATCGGCGCCGGCATCGGCCCATAGGCTTCAACCACGTTCTGCTCGCCCAGCAGTTTGCGCGCGGCCAGCAGGAATGCATTGGCATGCTCCAGCTGCTGCGCTTCGGCGCGCATCAGCGCCAGGTGCGCGAACGGTGGGAAACCCGCCGCCTCGCGCTGGTTCAGTTCGGCCTGCGCGAACGGGTGGTAACCACCGTTGACCAGCGTCTCCAGCAGCGGATGCCCCGGATGATGGGTCTGCAGCCACACTTCACCCGGATCGCGCGCGCGACCGGCGCGGCCGGCTACCTGGATCAGCTGCTGCGCCAGTTTTTCGCTGGCGCGGAAATCGGCCGAGAACAGGCCTTCGTCGATGCCCACCACCACCACCAGCGTCAGCTTGGGCAGGTCGTGGCCCTTGGCCAGGATCTGCGTGCCGACCAGGATGCCGGGCTCGTTGCCAAGCTTGGCCAGCTGCTGCTCCAGTGCATCGCGGCGGGCGGTGGTGCCACGGTCGATGCGCACCACCGGGAAATCGGCGAAGGCACTGACCAAGTGTTCTTCCAGTCGCTCGGTGCCGATGCCCTGTGGCTGCAGCGCCAGGCTGCCACAGGCGGGGCAGGCCAGTGGTGCCGGCTGCCGCGCACCGCAGTGGTGGCATTGCAGGCGACGGCCACCGCCATGCACGGTCATCGGTGCATCGCAGCGGTTGCAGGGTGCGGTCCAGCCGCAGTCGTGGCACAGCAGCACCGGCGCATAGCCGCGGCGGTTCTTGAACACCAGCACCTGCTG
Source organism: Stenotrophomonas sp. 2YAF22 (assembly GCF_052114665.1). NCBI lineage: Bacteria > Pseudomonadati > Pseudomonadota > Gammaproteobacteria > Lysobacterales > Lysobacteraceae > Stenotrophomonas > Stenotrophomonas sp. 2YAF22. The sequence goes on from NZ_JBFRFE010000082.1 coordinate 1,647, forward strand.
GCCACGCTGGAGGTGTTCGCCGATGCCGGCCAGCACGTCGGCGGAAAGGCCATCGCGCAGCGGACGCTTGCGGACGTCGAGGATGCGCACGCGCGGCGGTCGGGCATCACCGGCGCGCTGTTTCAGGCGCAGGTGCGCATAGCGGCCGGCATAGGCGTTGTGCAGGGTTTCCAATGACGGCGTGGCGCTGCCCAGCAGCACCGGAATGCCCTGCGCCTTGGCCCGCACCAGAGCGAAATCACGTGCGTGGTAGCGGATGCCGTCCTGCTGCTTGTAGCTGCCGTCGTGCTCTTCATCCACGATCAGCAGGCCGGGTTGCGGCAGCGGGATGAACACCGCCGAACGCGTACCCACGATCACCCGTGCTTCGCCGCGCGAGGCCGCGGCCCAGACCCGCGCGCGCTCGTTGTCGGTCAGCCCCGAGTGCAACGCGTGCACGGCAATGCCGAGACGGCCGCGGAAGCGTGCCAGGGTCTGCGGGGTCAGGCCGATCTCGGGCACCAGCACCAAGGCCTGCCTGCCCTGCGCCAGGCAATGGATGATCGCCTGCAGGTAGACCTCGGTCTTGCCGCTGCCGGTCACCCCGTCCAGCAGGAATGCCTGGAAGCTTTCGGTGGCGGTGATCGCGGCCACGGCCTCGGCCTGCTCCGGATTGAGGGTGGGGCCGGGCAGGGGCTGGGCGTGCTGCGGCGCCACGCTCAGGGCGATGCGCTCGGCCAGGTCGCGCTTGCCCAGGCTGCGTGCGGCCACCCGCCAGTCCTGCATGCGTGCGGACAGGACATCTTCGTCCACCACGGCTTCGGCCAGCAGCTCGGCCAATTGCCGTGGACGGCTGCCGGCGCGCAGCTTCTCGCGCTGGGCATGGCCTTCGGCTGTCAGCTGCCAGCCCCAGTGATGGGTGTCGGGCAGCGGTTCGCCATGCCGCAGCGGGCCGGGCAGGGCGGTGCTCAGTACTTCGCCCAAGGGGGCGTGGGTATAGCGGGCCAGCCACTGCAGGCTCTGCCACAACTCGCCCTGCAACAGCGGTGTCGTGTCACACCAGGCCAGTGCCTGGCGCAGCCCCTGGCTGTCCTCCACCTGCCCATGCCCTGCCACCACGCCGATCAGTTCGCGGTTGCCGAACGGCACCTTCAGCCGGCAGCCGACCGCTACCGACGGGCCTTCGCCCTGCGGTGGCAGGTAGTCGAACAGGCGCGGCAGGGGCACGGGCAGGGCAACCTGCAGGGTCGGGACAGGGCCGGATTCAGGGGCAAGCATCGGGTCAGTGTAACGGCCCATGCGAGGGCGCATGGCAGTGGCAGATGCGACTGGCATGCCCTCCGGCGAATCATAAATGTCACCTAAATATCGGTGTCTATTGGAGATTCAGTCTTATCCACATCTTCTGTGGATAAGTCTGTGCGTTAGCGGCTCATGGCGCCRTATGAGGCCGATGGCGACGGCCTCACGCTTCGGTTGGTCAAAAAATAGCCACACTTTAAAAGTAATAAAAATCAACAACTTAAGTGTGAAACATTGCTGAAACAGGGTGAATTCAGCCATTCACGCAGGAATCGCCCGGTTCCCGCGTGGTGCTGTGCACAACCTGCAGCAGAAAGCGCCTGCAATCGCAAGTCCTGCCGGGCAGCGATGGGCTGCCGCTATCATGCCGGCAGACCTTTGGAGTGACCGATGACGGCTGTGCCCGCCCCTGTTTCCTCGACCGCGGCCGGCGCGCTGTCGGCATTTCTGCGTGGCGTCGAACGCCGTGCCCTGGTCGTGGCCGAACTGCAGTGCGGCGACCCCGCCCGTGCCGAACAGACGCTGGTGGCGGTGATGCGCGCCTTCGCCGCGGTCGCCAGCGACCTGCCGATGGCGCAGTGGCCCAGCCGCTTCTGGACCCTGCTGGGCCAGCGCCAGGCGCTGCGCGAGCCCGCCACCGGTCAGTGGCCGCCTTCGCTGGCCGCGCTGGGCGAGATGGCACCCTTGCCGCGGCTGGCCCTGCTGCTGCGGGTGGGGGGCAGCCTGGACGAAGGCATCGCCACCCGCGTTCTGGATGTCGACGAAGAAGGCTATCAGCGCCTGTTGGCCACGGCCTGCCCACGCGATGCCGATGGCCAGCCCGACGCCGCTGCATGGCGCGCTCTGGCCGAACAGGTGCAGCTGCGTGTCCGCGACCTGCCGGCCAAGCGCCTGCAGCAGCTGCAGCAGCCGTCCGCGCCAGCGGCCAACAACCAGGCACCTGCTTCCAGTTGGCGTGCGCCGCCGCGCGACGAACGCGCATCTACCACTGGCAAGCGTCGTCGCCCCAATGCCAAGCCGCGCTGGCGTGGCCCGGTGATCCTGTTGATCACCGTGGCGGTGCTGCTGCTGGCTGCGTTGGGCTGGCGCCATTGGCAGGGCCGTGCGCTGACTGCCGATGGCCCCCTGCCCGAAGGCGTGGTGGGTGAGGCCGGGCCGGTCACCGTCGAGGCGCTGCCCGCCAGCGATGTCCGCCCTGCTGCGGGTAGCGATGCGCAGGCCAGCGAAGATGCCGCGATGCTGGCCGACCGCGATTACTCGCTGCTGGCCGAGGCCGACATGCATGCCTGGAGTGCCGCCGGTGGCCCGTTGCCGGTGGACGAATCACAACCCAAGCCGACCCACCCGGAACCGGTCGGCGCAGCGCTGGAAACCTCTGCTGCCGATGAATAAGCTCCTCTTCGCCGGCCTGCTGCTGGCCCTGCCGCTGTCGCTGGCGGCCGCTCCGCAATCAGTGAACGTGCCGCTGCCCGCACCGTCGGCAACACCATCGGCCGCGCCCACTGCGGCGGCGGCATTCGCGCAACTCGATCCCGCCCAGCAACGCCAGYGTCGCAGCGACTACGCCGCGTGGCGCGCCCTGCCGGAGGGCGAGCGCGAGCGCATCCGCCAGGCTGCCACCCGCTTCGCCGCGTTGCCGGCCGATCAGCAGCAACGGCTGCGCGCGCAGTTCCAGGCACAGGACCAGGCTTTCCGCGAAGGCTGGCGGCTGGGCCCGCAACTGGGCGCCGAGTTCCCCAAGCTGCACGGCCTGTTCGGCTTCGTACCGCCGCAACAGCGCGATGCCGTGCTTGCCGTGCTGCGCCAGTTGAGTCCGTCGCAGTTGGTGCAGCTGGCCTTGGTCGCCCAGCGCACGCCGCCGCAGGAACGCGACAGCGTACGCAGCGCATTCCTCACCGTCCCCGCCGCCGAACGCGACACCTGGCTCAAGCGCCAGGCCGGGCAGTAAGCAAAAAGGGGACGGAGGGAATCAAGTCATTTCAGGCCCGACTGTGCCGGATACGACTTGATTCCCTCCGTCCCCTTTATGGGGCAGTCATGGGAATGGCCGCCCAGCGCGCGTAAGATGGCCGGCCGCAACCCGGTGCCTGTGCCCTTCGCGCGCAACCGTAGTTCGCGTCAAGCACCTTATGTCTACTGCAACCTCCACGCCGCGCTTCAGCAAGGAAGTCGGCGCCACCGGTCTGCTTGCCCTGCCGCTTGTGCTCGGGCACGTCTCCACCGGTCTGATCTCCTTCGTCGACAATGTGATTGCCGGCCACCATGCGACATCCACCCTGGCCGCGGTGACCATCGGTACTGCGCTGCTGTGGCTGCCGATGCTGATCCCGATCGGCACGCTGATCTCACTCACCGCCTCGGTGTCGCAGCTGCATGGCGCCGGCCGTGAGCGCGAGATCGGCCCGTTGTTCCGGCAGGCGTTGTGGCTGGCGCTGGGCCTGGGCCTGATCATGTTCACCTTCCTCACCGTGGTGCCGCCGCTGCTGCCGGCATTCGGCATCGCCCCGGACATCGTGCCCGGCGCAACGGCCTTCCTGCATGCGGTGCGCTGGGGCGGCCCGGCGCTGACGCTGTACTTCTGCATGCGCTATCTCAGTGAAGGCATGCATTGGACGCTGCCGACCATGCTGCTCGGTTTTGGTGGCCTGCTGGTGCTGGCGCCGATGGGGTACGTGCTGGCCAACGGCAAGCTGGGCTTCCCCGAAATGGGCGCTGAAGGCCTGGGCATCGCCTCGGCGGTGATGATGTGGCTGCAGGCGATCGCCTTCGGTACCTACCTGTGGTTCACCAAGCGCTTTGCCCACCTGCAGCTGTTCTCGCATTTCGAGGGTCCGCGCTGGAAAGCGATCTGGGACCTGCTGCGCACTGGCCTGCCGATCGGCATCACCGTGCTGATGGAAGGTGGCCTGTTCATCGTCACCGCATTGTTGATTGGTCGCCTGGGCGCCAATGAAGCGGCCGCGCACCAGATCGCGATCAACGTGGCGCAGCTGTGCTTCATGATCCCGATGGGCGTGGCCGAGGCGACCACCGTGCGGGTCGGCCATGCGGTTGGCCGTGGTGATGGCTTCGGCGTGCGTCGTGCGGCGTGGGCCGGCTACGCGATCATCATGGGTACGCAGACGCTGTCGGCGGCGGCACTGCTGTTCGGCCACGACGCCATCGTCGGCGTCTACACCAACGACCTGGCCGTGGCCGGTCTGGCTTCCACCCTGCTGCTGTACGCGGCCACCTTCCAGTTCCCCGATGGCATCCAGGTGCTGTCGGCCGGCGCGCTGCGCGGCCTGAAGGACACCCGCGTGCCGATGTTCATCGCCATGTTCGCCTACTGGGGCCTGGGGATGCCGCTGGGTGCCGGGCTCGGCCTGGGCCTGGGCATGGGGCCGCAGGGCATGTGGATTGGCCTGATCGTCGGCCTGACCGCCGCCGCCATCCTGATGGGCTGGCGCCTGAGCCGCAGCAGCAAACGCATTGGCCAGTCCACGCTGGCCTGACATCACGCCGGTCCCGGGCAACCGTGACTGGCGATCCCCTGACTTGTGTCCGATGCTGCCTCACGCGGCACCGGCTATGCTGTTACCACGGCAAGAAGCCATCCGGAGTGCTCCATGAACCAACCCGTGCCGCCGCTGCCCCCGGYGAACCGCAATCCTGTCGCCAGCTTCTTCATCGGGCTGTGGGACGTGATGAATTTCACCCGCCGGTTGATCCTCAACCTGGTGTTCTTCGGCCTGTTGCTGCTGGTGCTGGTGATGTTCATCGTCGCTGCGGGCATGGGCGCAGGTGCCAGCAAGGCGCTGCAGGACCGCACCACCCTGGTGATCGCGCCGGAAGGCCGCCTGGTCGAGCAGTACAGTGCCGATCCGGTCAGCCGCGCGCTGGCCAAGGCCGTCGGTGACAACGGTGCCGAGGAAGTGCAGCTGCGCGATCTGATCCGGGTGATCGAGAGCGCGCGCGACGACAAGAAGATCGAGCGGGTGGTGCTGGAACTGGACAAGCTGCAGCCGTCCGGTTTCGCCTCGCTGCGCGAAGTGTCCGCCGCGCTGCAGGAACTGCGCGCTTCGGGCAAGCAGCTGGTGGCCTTCAGCGAGAGCATGGGGCAGTCGCAGTACCTGCTGGCCGCACAGGCCGACGAGGTCTACCTGGACCCCATGGGTTCGGTGGTGCTGGAAGGCCTGGGTCGCTACCGCCAGTATTTCCGCACCGGCCTGCAGGACAAGCTGGGCGTGGACGTGCACCTGTTCAAGGTGGGCGAGTACAAGTCGGCGGCCGAGCCGTACGTGCTCGACGCGGCGTCGCCGGCGTCCAAGGAAGCCGATCTGTTCTGGATGAACGATGTGTGGCAGCGCTACCTCGGCGATATCGCCAAGGCCCGCCGCCTGGATCCGGCACAGCTGGCGGCCGGCATCGACACCCTGCCTGAAGGCGTCGCTGCCGCCGGCGGCGACCTGGCCAAGTTCGCCCTGCAGCAGAAGCTGGTTACGGCGCTGAAGACCCGCGAGGAATTCGAGGATCTGATGATCGAGCGCGGCGTGGCCGATGAAGACGCCGACGGTGGTTTCCGCAACATCGATTTCGGCACCTACATGGCCCAGCTCGATGCGCGCCGCAACCCGGTTGATTCGCGTCCGCAGGTCGCGGTCATCGTGGCCTCCGGTGAAATCAGCGGCGGTGATCTGCCGGCCGGCCGTATCGGTGGTGAATCGACCTCGGCGCTGCTGCGTGCGGCCCGCGACGATGACGACGTCAAGGCCGTGGTGCTGCGCGTGGATTCGCCGGGTGGCGAAGTCTACGCCTCCGAGCAGATCCGTCGCGAAGTGGTGGCACTGCAGGCTGCCGGCAAGCCGGTGGTGGTGTCCATGGGTGACCTCGCTGCGTCCGGCGGTTACTGGATCAGCATGAACGCCGATCGCATCTATGCCGATCCGTCGACCATCACCGGTTCGATCGGCATCTTCGGCATGATCCCCAACTTCAGCCGTGCGCTGGACAAGTTCGGCGTGCACACCGATGGCGTCGGCACCACCCGTTTCGCCGGTGCCTTCGACGTCACCCGGCCGATGGACCCGGCGGTGGGCCAGGTCATCCAGTCGGTGATCAACAAGGGCTATGCCGATTTCACCGGCCGTGTCGCCGAGGCCCGCAAGAAGCCGGTCGAGGCGATCGACGAAGTGGCCCGTGGGCGCGTCTGGAGCGGTGCGCAGGCCAAGGAGCGCGGTCTGGTCGATGCCTTCGGTGGCCTGAAGGACGCCGTGGCTGACGCTGCTGGCCGGGCCAAGCTGGGCGCGACCGACAAGTACCGCGTGCGTTACATCGAGAAGGCGGCGACGCCGTTCGCGCAGTTCGTCAGCGGCTTCGCTGGCAGCCACGCCGGCGCCTGGATGCTGGCCGATTCCGGCGTGGGCCGGATGATGCTGGCGCGCACGATGCCGGAAATCGATACGCAGCTTCGCTTCGTTGAGAACGCGGCCCGCGAGAAGGGCAACGGTGCACCGGTGAAGTCGCTGGCGTATTGCTTCTGCGGGTTCTGATGGCCCATCCACGCATGGCGTGGATCTACTGGGAATGTCCACGCATGGCGTGGAACTACTGAACGCACAACGCCCGGCCTTGGCCGGGCGTTGTTGTATGCGGGCATCTACTGCGCGTCGGCCTCTGCCTTGCGCTCGCGTTCGGCCGCCTCGTCCAGGGTCTTCTGCACGCCTTTGGCGCGGTCCAGTGGTTGATTGACTGCCTTGGCCAATGCCTGCGGTTCCGGTGGTCGTTCCGGATTCGGCGGTGCGGGACGCTGGCACCCGGCCAGCAGTGCGGCCGACAGCAGAACGGGAATCAGGACGCGCATGGCAGCTCTCCACGAGGGACGTGCAGTCAGTGTCGCATCCCGGGCGGCGGACGGTCGTGAGCGCGTATCCTTGCCGCATCGAAACACAGTGGGCGCGGCCCCGGAGGACATATGACCCAGCAACGGTGGCGCCTGGATGGGCAGACGGCCCTGATCACCGGTGCCAGCGCCGGTATCGGCCTGGCGATCGCGCATGAACTGGCCGGTCTCGGCGCCGATCTGATGATCGTCGGCCGCGACCTGGACATGCTGGAGAGTGCCCGCGACGAACTGCTGGATGTGTATCCGCAGCACCAGGTGCACGCCTTGGCCGCCGATGTGTCCGACGACGAAGATCGCCGGCAGATCCTGGACTGGGTCGAGGACCACGCCGACGGCCTGCACATCCTGGTCAACAATGCCGGTGGCAACATCACCAAGCCCGCCACGGAGTATTCCGAAGACGAGTGGCGCGGCATTTTCGAGACCAATCTGTTCTCGGCGTTCGAGCTGTCGCGCTATGCGCATCCGTTGCTCGCGCGCCACGCTTCATCGGCCATCGTCAACGTCGGCAGCGTGTCCGGCCTGACCCATGTGCGCAGCGGCGTGGTCTATGGCATGACCAAGGCGGCGATGCACCAGATGACCCGCAACCTCGCGGTGGAGTGGGCCGAGGACGGCATCCGGGTCAATGCAGTAGCGCCGTGGTACATCCGGACCCGTCGCACGTCCGGCCCGCTGTCCGATACCGACTACTACGAGGAAGTGATCGGACGCACACCGATGCGGCGCATCGGTGAGCCGGAGGAAGTGGCCTCGGCCGTGGGCTTCCTGTGCCTGCCGGCATCGAGCTATGTCACCGGCGAATGCATCGCGGTGGATGGCGGCTTCCTGCGATACGGGTTCTGACGGGACCACCCGCTGCGAATCGGCATCCACGGCGGGCGTGGATGCTCTACTTCGGCACGGGGCAGTCGCTGGCTTCCAGCACGGCCTGCAGGCGTTCGCGTTCGCCGCGCGCTGCCGGTTGGTTTTCGGGCGCAGCAAAGCGCTCGCGACCGCGTGCATCGCGGAAGCGCTGCTGCCAGCTGCCGCAGCGCTGCGCTTCGGCCACTTCAGTGCAGCGGTCCCTGACCACCTCGCAACTGGCGGCGTTCACTGGTGTCGCTCCGCCCAGGCCCTGCACGTTCAACAGTTCGCAGCGGCCTGGTGCAGCCTCGTACTCATGCAGGTAGGAACCGCCCTGCGTGTCGATGCACTGGAAGATCGTCGGCAGCGGAGGCTTCGGTGGCACGCTGCCATCCACCGCCGTGGCGTCGGTC
>NZ_JBFRFE010000083.1:0-10048 GCF_052114665.1 Stenotrophomonas sp. 2YAF22
GGCGATGCCCGGCGCCGTCCCTGACCTCAGTGCGACAACGCGCTGCGCTGCTGTTCCTGCACCTGCTGGCGCGTCTGTTCCTGCGAGGCGTGGTCGGCCTGGCGCTGGTTGACGAGGGCGAGGCTGTCCAGGCTTTCCTGCACCGGCCGCTGCGCGGCTTCAGCCGTAGCTGCCGATGCGCGCAGCGACGCAGGATCATCCAGCGCGCCCTTCACCACGAACACGTTCTGTGCCGCGGCGACATCTCCCGCCTGGCGGCTGAGCACCACATGATCCACGCGGTCCAGGCCGTTCTCGCGGGCCAGCACCAGCAGGCTTGCGCTCAGGCGTTCACTGGAGGCGTCGAAGCTGCGGCCATTGGCGGCATCCAGTTCTGCCACCTTGCCGCGGATCTGGTCGTGCAGGGCGCGGTCGTTGCCGCCCGCCAGCGGCGCAGCGTGGGCCTCGACCGAGGGAGTGGCGGTCGCCTGCGCGGTGATGGGCACGTGGGCGTAAGTGCCCTCGGTGTGGTCGAAATAGTGCAGCGTGGACGGCGAGGTGCTGGTATCGAAGTAGGGCTGCCGTGGCTGCGTGCCCTCACCCAGAGACAGGCCGTTCTGTTCCAGCAGGCTTTCCTGCAGGCCGAGCTTTGCCATGTTCACCGACATCCGGCTGATGCCATCGGGTGCCGGGTTCCTGGCCTCTTCCTCGCAGACCCGGCCGATGGCATAAGCAGCGTAGAAGTTCTGGTAGTCCGAATTGCCGTTGGGACCCAGCCGCGACGACACACCTTCATCGTAGTAGTGCTTGCCCATGCCCTCGATGTTGGCGGCAGTGGCGGTCATGCTCAGGTCTGCATTGAGTGTGAGGTCCGGATGCGCGGCATAGGTCATCGGCGGGCCGGGCTGCACGCGCACGAACTCCTCTGCACGGTTACTTGCTTTGTAGAGATCTTCCAGCGTGGCGTCCGGGTTGGCGGTCTTGACCATGCCTACCAATGCGTTCCAGCCCTCGATGTTCGCCGATGCCTCGTCGCGCCGGTTGGCTGCGAGCAGGGTGCCGATGGCCTGGGTGTAGTCGTGGGTCGAATCGCGTGCGGCAATGTCTGCAATATCGGAATCAAACTGCTTATAGGCTCGTTCGGTCGCTGCATCATTGAACCCATGCTGTAGCTCATGGCCCAGTACGAAAGTCAGCTCTGCAGCGTCGTGCCTGTCCCGCGCTGGTGTGGACAGACTGGATGCCGGCAGGCTGATCGTCTTTGCGCCGCCGTCGTACTCGCCGCCCACACTGCTGTCGGCAGGCAGCAGCTCAAAGCGCTGCAGATGACCGGCGGCGATGGCCGAGTCGACCTGGGCTGCCAGCGCCGGAGAGTTGGCGATGGCCTTGCGAAGGTTGTCGACCTGATCGGTCGTTACATCGGGTTTTCCTGCAAATTCGGTCAGCAGGCGTTCCGTATCCGCTGAAAGCGTAGGCATGGTGCGGTGCTCCTTACTGCACGGTGACAAGGCGGACGCAGGCATGCACCGGCTCGCCAGACGGGGTCGGATTCTCAGCCATCGTGTCGACCTTGATGCTCAGGTTCGGGCGATCGAAACGGTCATGGATGATGCGGCCGTGCTCGCCGCGGATCGTTTCACGCTTGAAGCCCGCGGCCTGCAGACCCGAGGCGAACTGATCGAAGTCGACCTGACAGATCGCCGATGCGTTGGCTTTACGCTCGGCGGTGGTGTCGATGAAATTGAGATCGAGACGCGTATCGGCGGCGCCAGCCGTCTTGATTTCGAGGCCGTAGCTCCATTCCGGCGTCAGCGTGCCGCCGTAGCCGAAGTGCCCCGGGCCGAAACTCTGCGCGGGCGCCTGCATGGCCTGCGATACCCGTTCAAGGGTCAGTTCACGGGTGGAGGTGGTGTCCTTGATCAGATCCAGCAGGCGCAACAGGAGTTGGTCTGCGGTGAGCGCAGACGGCGTTGCGGCGTCGGAGGCAGTCGATGCCATGGTAGCGGGTCCTTGAGAAGTCGACGAATGGTCAGTCGCGTGTGCGCAGGCGCAGAGCGAGGCCGCACTTAGGACGATCGTCCACGGCCGTGTGAATGCGTACCCAAGCATAAGCGTTCCTTGCATGTTGAGCGCTGACCCTAAAGTGGGCCAGGTGAATCACAGGTTAAATGGAATTGACGATTGCTGGCACCGGGGCCGGGCGATTAGAACCTCCGGTGTTTGCTGCAGGCGGAGTTGCCAGCGCCGGGCGCTCCCTGGCAGCGCGCAGTCGGCTCTGCATGCCATGGAATTTTCTTCACTTCCTCATTCCGTGAGAGGTGGCAGCATCCAGCCGTGAGTCGATCAAGCACTGGCGTGGCCTTGAATTGCAGGCCTCCCTGCCGCTTCCCCGCGACCGACACCCGCCAGCTTGTTTCCGGCACATTTGCGCAGCGTTGAACGTGGTCCTGCGAGGCCACTCCCCTCGGCAAGGAGGCCCGCGATGCACAGTCCTGTTCACGCGTATACCTACCGCATCAGCAACCAGCCTGTCGCGCAGGCAGCGTGCGCTGGTGTTGGCAGACATGCTGAAGACGTTGCTGCGGTTCATGCAGCCTCAGACAGAATTCTTCCGTGAGTTGAGCACCGATGGTTGGCTCTGCATCCCGCAGTGCGCAGAGCCACTACATGCATGCGAGTCGCCCCACGACGCTGCTTTGTTCGCAGCACTGGGCGCGCATCTCGTCCACGATGTCCACGCAGGCTTCCGAGGTGCACGATGAGCAACGAATCGAGAGGAGCCCTGCCGCCCCTGGATCTGGATGATGCCAAGGCCGCGCAGATGATTGGCAAGCTGGTGCTGGTGGGCGTTACCCGTTTTGGTGGCGATGGCCAGGTGCAGGGGCTGGAGCAGTTTGCCGGCACCGTGCTGAGGGTCAGTGCCGAAGAAGGGCTGGTGCTGGCCGATGGCGATGACGGCCATGAGCGCTACCTGCCGCCCATGCTGGACCAGTACCTGCCGGCTGCGCCGGGTGAGTACCAGTTGCGGTCCAGTGGGGTGACGGTGATCGATCCCGATTATCTGTCCACCTGGGAGTTGCACGCGCGGCAGTAGGCGAGGGGCATCCAGAGAGGGGCCGGGCCAGGCAGGGCCACGCTTTGCAGGATGGGGCGACTAGCCCTTCCGGCCCATTTCCCGGTGGGCAGGGGGTGTTAGATTCGGCCCATGCCCGCCGTGCGGGTACCCAACTCACACCCCAGGGGAAAAGGATGCTCATCCGTCGTACCTCTCTGGCGGCGGCCGTTGCCGTTGCCACGCTCGGCCTGCTGGCCGCCGGCCCGGCCTTCGCCGACTACGCCAAGCCGCCGGAACACCTGCTCAAGGTGCTCAAGGCGCCGCCGCCGCCGGCACCGAACATCGACCCCAGCGGCCAGCGCCTGCTGCTGACCACCGCGCAGACCTATCCGTCCATCACCCGCGTCGCCCAGCCGTACCTGAAGCTGGCTGGCGTGCGCCTGGAACCGAAGAACCGCAGCCGCCACGACACCCCCGGTGGCTATGGTATTCCGGCCTGTGTGGCCGACTTCACCCTGGTCGAGATCGTCAGCGGCAAGAGCACCAAGGTGAACCTCCCGCAGGGGTGCGCAGGTGGCGCACAGTGGTCGGCCGATGGCAGCCGTTTCGCTTTCCAGAATGCCGTCGATACCAGCGTGCAGCTGTGGGTGGGCGACGCCGCCACCGGCCAGGTAAAGCAGGTGCCGAACGTGCAGTTGAACCCCATCTTCGGCAGCACGGTGCAGTGGCTGGGTGGCAGCCAGAACCTGCTGGTGAAGCTGGTGCCGGCCAACCAGGGCCCGGCGCCGTCCAACGGCGGTACGCCCACCGGCCCGGACGCGCAGGAGTCGCTGGGCAGCAGTGGGGAGAGCAGTACCTATGAAGCGCGTGACACGCTGACCAGCGTGCACGATGAAAAGCTGTTCGCCTATTACGGTGCCTCGCAGTTGGCGGTGGTCGATGCCGCTGCCGGCAGCGTGCGCCCGGTTGGCCAGCCCGCGCTGTACAACGACGTCAACGCCGCGCCCGACGGTGTGCATGTGCTGACCGAAACCCTGAAGGCGCCGTTCTCGCATGCGGTGACCTACCAGCGCTTCGCCAACGATGTGGCGGTGCTGGACCTGGCTAATGGCCGCAATACGGTTCTGGCCAGCCTGCCGCTGGCCGATCGCGTGCCGGTACACGGTGTGCCGGAAGGCCCGCGGGGTTATGACTGGCGCTCCACCGACCCGGCCACCCTGGTCTATGCCGAAGCGCTGGACAAGGGCGACTGGAAGGTGAGCGTRCCGCATCGCGATCGCGTGCTGATGCTGAAGGCCCCGTTCACCAGCAAGCCGGTGGAAATCGCCCGCACTGCACAGCGCTTCGAGGGCTTTGCGTGGTCGGCCGACCCGGCCGTGTCGTTCCAGTTCGAGAACGACGAGAACCGCCACTGGATGCAGGCCCGCATCGTGGATGTGGACCAGCCGAAGAAGGAAGGTCGCCTGCTGTGGGACATGTCCAGCGATGAGCTGTACGGCAACCCGGGCAACCTGGTGTTCAAGCGCCTGCCCAGCGGTGCGCCGGTGGTGCGCCAGGAGGGCAACACCGTGTTCCTGCGCGGGCAGGGGGCCTCGCCGCAGGGCGACCGTCCGTTCCTGGATGCGCTCGATCTGGCTACGTTGAAAACCGAACGCCTGTTCCGCAGTGATGCCGATGCGTACGAGCAGTTCCTGGGGTTCAGCAATACACCGGGTCGCTTCCTGACCTGGCACCAGTCGGTGATGGACCCGCCGAACGCATTCGTGCGTCTGCTCGGTGAGCGCATCAACGATGCCAAGGCCGGCGAGGCACAGTTCCAGTCCAAGCCTGCTGCGTTGACCAAGCTGCTCGACCCGACCCCGGAAGTGCGGCAGATCCAGAAGCGCCTGGTGACCTACAAGCGCGCCGATGGCGTGGACCTGTCGTTCACCCTGTACACGCCGCCGGGCTACAAGGAAGGCCAGCGCGTGCCGGCGATCCTGTACGCATACCCGGCCGACTTCGCCAATGCCGCGCAGGCCGGGCAGGTCTCTGGTTCGCAGCAGACGTTCACCCGTCTGCAGCCGTACCGCCTGATGCTGCTGGCCGGCTACGCGATCATCGACAACGCCTCGTTCCCGATCGTGGGTGACCCGAAGAACGCCTACGACACCTATCTGGAACAGCTGGAAGCCGACGCCAAGGCGGCGGTGGACAAGGCCGTGGAGCTGGGTGTGGTGGACCGCAACCGCATCGGCGTGACCGGCCACAGCCATGGTGGCCTGATGACCGCCAACCTGATCGCCCACACCAACCTGTTCAAGGCCGGCGTGGCGACCAGTGGCTCGTACAACAAGACCTTCACCCCGTTCGGCTTCCAGAACGAGCGGCGTTCGGTATGGCAGGCGCAGGATGTGTACCTGAAGGCGTCGCCCTTCTTCTATGCCGACAAGATCAAGCTGCCGCTGCTGCTGGTCCACGGCGAGGACGATGCCAACCCGGGCACCGAGCCGTTCCAGTCGCGCAAGCTGTACCAGGCGATCCGCGGCAATGGTGGTACCACCCGTCTGGTGATGCTGCCGAACGAGCCGCACTGGTACACCGCGCTGGAATCGAACGAGCAGCTGGTGTCGGAAATGCTGAATTGGTTCGACACCTACGTGAAGAACGCGAAGTAATCCGGCAAGGCCGCCCTCCGGGGCGGCCTTTCTGTTTCAGGCGTCCAGTAGCACCGAGCCATGYCCGGTTGCTATGCACGAAGGCTGCATGTGCCACAGAATCTGCTTTCCAAGGAGCGTCATGAAGGCCTGGTTTCTCGTCGTCGTAGCCCTGTGTCCGGCCGCTATGGCTGCTGCAGCCGATGGGCCCATGCGCATCGATGTGGCCTACGACTGGTCCGGTTGGGGAGGTGTTTCGGAGCACTGGCTTATCGAGCGCGATGTACGTGGAATCACCACGCGTGTTCGTGTCACAGATTCGGCGGGAAGCCAGGAATTGCCCAAGCAGATATTGCGGGCTGCTGCGGTCGAAGCGTTCGAAGCGGCTATTGATGCTGCCCCGCTGTCCAAGGAGGCCACGATCAGTCTGATTGCCGGCCGCCTCGATCGCGCCGAGATGCTGGAGTTGGATCCGAAACTGACTTCAATGCCTCCGGCATCGTGCACCTTCGCCGATCAGCAGGCGTGGGCCCGTCGGACATTGACTGTCCAGGGGCTGCACCAGCGGGTGCAGCAGCACTTCAGGGGGGACGGGGTGGCGTGGACTGACGATTATCCGGTGATGTCGGTAACGGTGAAGCGCCAGGGCAAGCCTGACGTGGTGTTTCTGTCGAGATCGCAGAAGGCCTTGATGTTGCCATGGAAGCAGCTGTCTAGTGGGCAGGTGAATCAGCGATCACTGTCGCTCGCGCCGGATCAGTGGCGCCCCGCGCTGAGTGACGCGTTGACCCGGTTGCTGCCAGAGGGGGAGGCAACACGTGCCCGCTTCAAAAGCACCTGGCTGCAGCTTCGCTTGAAACAGGAGCTTGAGCTGGAGGCATTGAAGTGCACGACCGGGCCATGAACAGGGGGGGACTGCGACGGCACATCCAGTCCAGGTATCCCCCTGTGGGTGTTGCGTAACCATCTGTGATAAAGGCATGGATCGGCCGCAAAGCTGCGGTACGCTGCGCATCTGATGTCCGCTACGGGTTCGCTCCATGAAGGCCTTCATCCTCGCCGTATCGCTGTCGATTTCCGTTGTCCCGGGCATTGCATTCGCCCAGCCGCTGCCGGCTGAGCTGGCAGCGTTGGGCATCACTKCCGGCATGCCCTACAGCAAGGCCAAGCGCCTTCTTGATGCCGCAGGATGGCAGGCCAGCCCGCCACGCGACGCGGCCGAAGTGTTGGACGGTTTCCCGGAAGTGGGTTGCCAGAAGGGCGGCAACAATTGCAGCAGCACCTTCGCCAAGGATGGGCAGCAGGTTGCTCTGCAGGTGGGAACCACGCTGGCGGGCCAACCCTTCGTGCAGGGTGGCCGCTGAGCAGGACGCGCACTCAGCCCAGCGGTAGGTTATCCAGCGCACGCGACATCCGGTCATGCAGGTCGCGCACGCGTTCGGCCTTGGCATCCACGCGGCGCTCATCGCCGAAACTGCGGACATAGGCGCATGCAGCGAAGCCGGCGCTTTCCCTTTCGTATTCGGCGATCCACGCCAGGCGGTCGGGGTTGCTGGCCTGCTCGGCCGACCAGGCCGCTACCGGCGGGCGGATGCGCGCGATGATGCCAAGCCGCCACGGTTTGGGTGTCAGCCGCGCACGGAAGCAATGCTGCAGTGTGCACATGCGTGCATACAACGCGTCGGTGCCCAACGCCTTGAAGAAGGCATGCACCTGCGCATCCTGTGGTTCGAACGTGGCATGCATCGCCAGTATGCGCAGCCCGGCCGGGGTGCGGTAAGCGCGCAGGTGCCAGTCGGGGTGGTGCTCGACAAACGCCTGCACGCGCTGCAGTGCGATGCCCTCGACGCCGCCGGCCCGGGCGAGCCGTCGCTTGCGCCGCCCCGACAGGATCTGGTTGACCACCACCATCGCAATGCCGCCGGCCGCCAGGCCGATATTGAAGTTGCCCAGCGCACCTCCGATCAGCGCACCGGCCGCCAGCAGCCCCAGCGCACCGAGCAGCGGCAATGCGCAGCCTGAGGGAGTGGGCACGTGGTCGATATCCGCAAACAGCACATCGGGGGTGTTCAGGCACAGCGCGCCGTAACTGTTGCGGGTGACAATGACATCATCCCTGCGCTGCACGATCTGCTCGCGGATCGGGATGCCTTCGACACCGTAGTTGGTCCGTCGCTCGCGACGCGGCACGGACTGGCCGCTGAGGATGGCATCAAGCGCTTCGCGTGCACGTGCATCGGCGTGGGCCTGCGCGGTGTCCTGGTCGTCGTCGGACCAGCCGAACCGGCGTACCACCACCGGGCGGCCTCTGTACCTGTCCTGCAGACGGGCTTCGGCCCAGTAGGCTGGAACGATCATCATCCTGTCTTCCCCTTGCTTCCATGGCAGCCGCTCGCCGCGAGTCTGGCACAGCAGGGGAGGGCGTTGCACGATACGGCAGCGCATGCGCCGACGCGGTGGTAGATTGCGCGCTTCGCGTGCACTCCACCAAGGACGGAGCCATGTTCGTGTCATTGCGCTGCCTGCTTGCCCTGGCCCTCGGCGGGGTGATCGGCGCCACCCAGGCGGCGGTGTCGGGACCGGAAATCCTGACCGCCGATGCCACCCGTTTCTACGCGCTGTACGAGGCCGCTGGCGGCAAGCCCAGCGTGGCCCAGCTTGAGCAGTACCTGGCACAGGGCACGCCGAGCCTGGCCCAGTTCGCCAAGCTGCGCCGGGTGACCGCCCAGCGCATGGCCGAAGCAATGGCGCGCGAGCCTGCGGTGTATGCGAATGGGCGGGCCTGTCTGGCGGAGTTGCCGGCAGTGCGGCAGCGACTGGTGCAGGTGTTCGCCAATCTGCAGGCCATCTATCCGCAGGCGAAGTTTCCGCCGGTGGCGATCGTGGTTGGGCGCGGCAAGCCGGTGGGCATGACGTATCCCGATGGGGTGGTGATCGGCCTGGAAGCACTGTGCGCCGCCGAATTCATGAACGCCAATGCGCAGGACCGCTTCGTGCACGTGATCGCGCATGAGTATGTGCATATCCAGCAGACCGGTGTGAGCGAGTACGAAGCAGGCGACCCGCGGGCGACGGTGCTGCGCGAGTCGCTGGGCGAGGGGATCGCCGAGTTCATCGCCGAGCTGATTTCCGGCAACGTTGGCAATGGCCGGCATGCCGGTTGGACGCGGGGCAGGGAAGTGCATATCGAAAGCGCCTTCGCGCTGGACGTGGACAGCACCGATCTGACGCCCTGGCTGTACAACCACACGCCGGGTTCGCAGGAGCCCTACGACCTGGGTTACTGGGTGGGCTACCGCATCGCCAAGGCGTACTACCTGCAGGCCGGCAACAAGCGCGATGCCGTGCGCGCGCTGATCCAGCAGGACAACCCGAAGGCGATCCTGCAGGCCAGCGGCTGGACGCCAGGCATGTGGATGCCGGCCAAGGTGACGGGTGTGGCGGCAAGGGCGGCTGCATCGGCCAAGTGACCATTGGCAGGCCGCGCTAGACTGCCCCAGGTCGACAACGGAGGATGCTCATGCGCAGGAGGACTTCACTGGCCTGGCTGCTGGCCGGATCGCTCATGGCGGGGCTGGCCGCGCCAGTGTTGGTGCAGGCGGCCAGCAATCCATTGCTGACCAAGCCAGTGGAGCAGGTGCAGCCAGACGAAGTGCGCTTCATGCAGCAGCGTCTGTCCGATTGGCCGCAGCTGCAGAAGTACCGCGCAGCCAATGCTGCATTGCCCGCGCCACGGGACGGCCAGTCACGTGTGGTGTTCTTCGGCGATTCGATCACCGAGGGCTGGGGCAAGGAAGGCAGCAGCACGTTCTTCCCCGGCAAGGGTTACCTCAATCGCGGCATCAGCGGGCAGACCACCGCACAGATGCTGGTGCGCTTTTCGCAGGATGTGCTGGCGCTGCGCCCGAATGTGGTGGTGATCCTGGCCGGCACCAATGACATCGCCGGGAACACCGGCCCATCCACGCAGGCGATGATCGAGGACAACCTGCAGGCCATGCTGGATCTGGCGAAAGCGCATGGCATCGCGGTGGTGCTGGCGTCGGTGCTTCCGGTCAGCGAGTACCCGTGGATGCCGGGCATAGCACCTGCACCCAAGGTGCGTGCATTGAATGCTGCGTTGAAGCGGCAGGCTGATGCGCGGGGCTTGGTCTATCTGGACTACTACACGCCGATGGCCAACCGTGCCGGCGGACTGGATGCGCAGTTGGCAATCGATGGCGTGCATCCGACGGCGAAGGGCTATGCGCTGATGGCACCGCTGGCCGAGGCGGCGATCAAACGCGCACGGGCGAACGCGCCCAAGCGCTGAGATTGGGGTAGTGCCGGTCGCTGGCCGGCAACCTCAATCTGCATGACCACCGGGTTGCCGGCCAGC
>NZ_JBFRFE010000084.1:0-10007 GCF_052114665.1 Stenotrophomonas sp. 2YAF22
GTCCTGTGCACCCTGGCCCTGGTCGCTTGCGGCGATGGCATCGTCAAGCGTGTTTCGGAACCGGCCGCGAGCCTGCAGCAGCTGACCGTGCAGGCCAATGGCGACTGGACTGTCGCCCTGCGCCTGCAGAACTACAGTTCGATGCCGATGAGCTTCGACGATGTCGCACTGGTCTTGACCATCGGCGACACCGAAGCAGGCCCCCTGTCAGCCAAGCCGGGCATCTCCATCGGCGGCGTCTCCGCCGATGTCATCAACGTGAACTTCAAGCCCAGCCCGGCCGCACGCCTGGTGATCGCCGACGCACTGGCCAGCAACCGCACCCTCGCCTATGGGCTGAAGGGCAYGGTGTCGGCCACGCCGCAGGAAAAGAAGCAACGCACCTTCGATATCAGCAGCCGCAGCACGCTCAACCAGGCCCCGGGCCTGCCGGGCGTGCTGCGCTGATCTCCGCTTTCCGCCGCGACGCATCGCGCCGCTCCCCCTGTTACTGATCAAATCGAGACGCACCGATGAGCAGCTACACCGCCCCGCTTTCCGACCTTCGTTTCGGCCTGCACGATGTGCTGAAGGTCGAACCGCTGTTCGCCCGCCTGGGCTTCACCGACGCCACCGCCGATGTCGTCGATGCCGTGCTGGAAGAAGCCGGCCGCTTCAGCGCCAGCGTGCTGGCCCCGCTCAACAGCGTGGGCGACGAGATCGGCTGCGTGCTCGACCAGGCCAGCGGCGAAGTGACCACGCCACCCGGCTTCAAGCAGGCCTACGACCAGTTCGTCGACGGCGGCTGGACCGGCCTGACCGCGGCGCCGGAACTGGGCGGCCAGGGCCTGCCGCACACGCTGGGCGTGCCGCTCAATGAAATGATCAACGCCGCCAACCTGGCCTGGGGCAACTTCCCGCTGCTGTCGCACGGCGCCATCGAAGCGCTGAAGCAGCACGGCGAAGCCTGGCAGCACGAGGCCTTCCTGAAGCCGCTGATCGAAGGCCGCTGGACCGGCACCATGTGCCTGACCGAGCCGCATTGCGGCACCGACCTGGGCCTGCTCAAGACCAAGGCCGAGCCGAACGCCGATGGCAGCTATTCGATCACCGGCACCAAGATCTTCATCACCGCCGGCGAGCACGACCTGACCGGCAACATCGTGCATCTGGTGCTGGCCAAGCTGCCCGATGCTCCCCCAGGCGCCAAGGGCATCTCGCTGTTCGTCACCCCGAAGTTCAAGGTCGACCGCGACGGCAACGTCGGTGAGCGCAACGCGCTGCGCTGCGGCTCGATCGAGCACAAGATGGGCATCAAGGGCTCGGTCACCTGCGTGATGAATTTCGATGGCGCGCAGGGCTACCTGGTCGGCCAGCCGCACAAGGGCCTGCAGGCGATGTTCACCATGATGAACACTGCTCGCCTGGGTGTCGGCCTGCAGGGCATCGGCCTGTCCGAGCGCGCCTACCAGAACGCGCTGAAGTACAGCCGCGAGCGCCTGCAGTCGCGTTCGCTCAGCGGCGCCAAGTTCCCGGACAAGCCGGCCGACCCGATCCTGGTGCATCCGGACGTGCGTCGCATGCTGCTGACCATCAAGTCGCTGGTGGAAGGCAGCCGCCTGCTGGCGCTGCACGCCGCCACCCTGATCGACGTCGCCCACCATGCAGACGATGCCGGTGAACGCGAGCGCGCTGACACCTTGGTGAGCTTCCTGACCCCGATCTCCAAGGCCTGCCAGACCGAATGGGGCATCGAGAACACCTACAACGCCCTGCAGTGCTTCGGCGGCCACGGCTACATCCGCGAACACGGCATGGAACAGCTGGCCCGCGATGCCCGCATCACCACCTTGTATGAAGGCACCACCGGCATCCAGGCGCTGGACCTGATCGGCCGCAAAACCGCGTCCAGCCAGGGCGCTGGCCTGAAGCTGATGCTGGCCGAGATCGAGGCGTTCGCCAAGGCGAATGAAGGCAACGAGAGCTTGGCCGAGTTCATCGGCCCGCTGCGCGCCAAGGCCGCCGAATGGGGCAAGCTGACGATGGACGTGCTGCAGCGTTCGGCCGCCAATCCGGACGAACTGGGCGCAGCCAGCTACGACTACCTGTTCTATTCGGGTTATGTGGTGCTGGCCTACTGGTGGGCCCGCAGCGTTGCCGCCGCCGATGCCAGCGCACACGGCGCAGCATTCGCCCAGGGCAAGCGCGAGACCGCACGTTTCTACTTCGCCCGCGTTCTGCCGCGCACCCTCAGCCACGCCGCCGCCATCCAGGCGGGTGCCGCACCGCTGATGGCAATGGACGACGAACGCTTCGGCGCCTGAGCCGGGCCGCGGCCGGCACCCACGGTAGTGCCGGCCGCTGGCCGGCAACCGCAACAGCTGGAGCAACAGCAACAGCTGGTTTCCTGCGGGATGGCGGGGTGGGTCAAATTGCGGGGGACGGCGCAAGTACGTCCCTGTAGCCTCGGTCGCGCCATCCATGGCGCTCACGCCCCCGCAACCGGACCCACCCCGCCTTCGACAACTCCCCGCGGCTGTTGGTAGGTGTCGACCTTGGTCGACACGTAGATCCAGAAACCCCCGGAATCCATCTGGAGAAAAGCCCCCTTTTGTTAAAGGGGGCGCGCCAAAGGCGCGGGGAATAGGAGGAATGCGTGGACCTGAATGTTGACGATTTGCGTATCGCCCGCTGGGCGATACACAAATCGTCAACATTCAGGTATAAGCTGTTTTCCCGATGGAGACAGACACTACACGCTTGGGTCTGATCGAAGCCGGAGCTCCGTTTTCTGCTCCGGGCGCCGAAGCATCGCCCAACGCCACGACGCTGCATCGCCCCGGCACGGTCCGGTTGCTCTCACTGGATGGTCACGGGCGGGTCCTGGATTGGATCACCTGGCAGGACGCAGCCTGCCTCTATGCCCGCGACGCGGTCGCCTGGACACTCGGCGACCCCTGCCTGCACATCCACGGTGGGACAAATCGTCGCAGTGGCATGCAGAGCGGGATGGACCTGCACCCGATCATCGCCGCGCGCGGCCATGCCCGCTCACGCGCGCTGGACCCGACACCGAACCTGACCAACCCGGCCCTGTTCGCCCGCGACGCCCACCTCTGCCTTTACTGCGGCCAGCAGTTTGGACGCCCGACCCTGACCCGCGACCATGTCATGCCCTTGTCCAAAGGCGGCCTGGATACCTGGGAAAACGTAGTCACCGCGTGCTTCCACTGCAATTCGCGCAAGAGCGACCGCACCCCGCAACAGGCCGGCATGCCACTGCTGGCGGTGCCGTACCGGCCGAGCTGGATCGAGCACCTGATCCTGTCCAACCGCAACATCCTGGCCGACCAGATGGCGTTCCTGAGAGCCCAGCTGCCCAAGCGTTCCAAGCTCTGCACCTGAACTCCCGGGAATGCAACCCTCACCGTCCTGTCACGGACGGCGGCGTTTGCTTGCCCCACCCCCGTTTGAGGGCGAAAATGGGCGTTCAGAACAAGTGCGAACATGATGATCGACTCTGCCCGCTATCCCCGCCTCGCGCGCATCCAGACACCGGATGACCTGCGCACGTTCGACGAATCCGAACTGACGGCGGTTGCCGATGAACTGCGTGCCTACCTGATCGAATCGGTTGGCAAAAGCGGCGGCCACTTCGCCGCCGGCCTGGGCGTGATCGAGCTCACCGTGGCCCTGCACTACCTGTACCAGACCCCGGTCGACCAGCTCGTCTGGGACGTCGGCCACCAGACCTATCCGCACAAGATCCTCACCGGTCGCCGCGACGAGATCCACACCGTCAAGCAGAAGGACGGCGTCGCGCCGTTCCCGAAGCGCGAAGAGAGCGAATACGACACCTTTGGCGTCGGCCACTCCTCGACCTCGATCTCGGCGGCACTGGGCATGGCCATCGCGCGCCAGACCGAAGGTGATGATCGCAAGGTCGTGGCCGTGATCGGCGACGGTGCAATGACCGCCGGCATGGCCTTCGAAGCGCTGATGCACGCCGGCGGCATGGAACCGGAACCGAACCTGCTGGTGATCCTCAACGACAACAACATGTCGATTTCCGAGGCAGTGGGCGGGCTGACCAAGATGCTCGGCCGCGCCACCGGCAGCCGCACGCTCAATGCGCTGCGCGAAGGCGGCAAGAAGATCCTCGGCGACAAGAAGAACAATCCCGCGCGTTTCGTGAAGCGCTGGGAAGAACACTGGAAGGGCATGTTCGTGCCGTCCACGATGTTCGAGGAAATGGGCTTCCATTACACCGGCCCGATCGATGGCCATGACCTGCCGGCGCTGCTGTCCGCGCTGAAGACRCTGCGTGCCTCCAAGGGCCCGAAGCTGCTGCATGTGATGACCACCAAGGGCAAGGGTTACGAGCCGGCCGAAGGCGACCAGATCGGTTACCACGCGGTGGGCCCGTTCGATCCGGACAAGGGCCTGGTGGCCAAGACCGGCGCGAAGAAGCCAACCTATACCGATGTGTTTGGCGACTGGCTGTGTGACGCCGCCGCGGCCGAGCCGCGTCTGTATGGCATCACTCCGGCAATGCGCGAAGGCTCGGGCCTGGTGCGCTTCAGCAGGGAATATCCGCAGCGCTACTTCGACGTAGCCATCGCAGAGCAGCACGCGGTGACCCTCGCCGCAGGCATGGCCACCCAGGGCGGCAAACCGGTAGTGGCGATCTATTCCACCTTCCTGCAGCGCGCGTACGACCAGTTGGTGCATGACGTGGCCATCCAGGACCTGGATGTGCTGTTCGCGATCGATCGCGCCGGCGTCGTCGGCCCGGATGGTGCAACCCACGCCGGCAACCTCGACCTCAGCTTCCTGCGCTGCGTGCCGAACATGGTGGTGATGGCACCCTCCAACGAGGCCGAGTGCCGGCAGATGCTCAGCACCGGTCTGCAGCACCCCGGCCCGGCTGCGGTGCGCTACCCGCGCGGCAGCGGTACCGGCGTGGATGCCGGCAGCGATCTGTCGACCCTGCCGATCGGCAAGGGCGAGCTGCGCCTGCAGGGCAGCCGCGTCGCCCTGCTCGCCTTCGGCAGCACCGTCGCCGCCGCCGAACAGGTGGGCCGCGACCTGGGTTTGAGCGTGGTCAACATGCGTTTCATCAAGCCACTGGATCGCGAACTGGTACTGGCCATGGCCAACCAGCACGACGCACTGGTGACGGTCGAAGACAACGTGGTGGCGGGCGGCGCCGGCTCGGCCGTGGCCGAACTGCTCAATGCCGAGAACGTGCTGCGTCCGATCCTGCACCTGGGCCTGCCCGATGCCTTCCAGCATCACGCCAGCCGCGAGGACCTGCTGGCCGAGGCCGGCATCGATGCGGCCGGCATCCGTGCGGCCCTGCTCAAGCGCTGGCCGCAGCTGGCCGCCGGCAACCCGCCGTTGAGCGCGGCGGGCTGAGAGCGTTGCAGGGGTCTGGTGGGGCCAGGCCATGCGTGGCTCCCTAGGTTCCTCATCCACGCATGGCGTGGATCTACCAGGGTAAAAGTAGATCCACGCCATGCGTGGATGCCGCAGTCCCTGCGGGCGAACGGCGCGCTCAGCCGTAGCTGATCGCCTCGACAAATGCACCGCTGGACTCCACCCGCACCGAGGCGCGCTGGCCGGTATCGGTGAAATGCAGGCGGGCCAGGGTTTCGGCGAAATCGAAGGCACGGACGCCATCGCGGAACTCGATCGGCTCCGGCTTGTCCGGGTGCAGCACGCGCCATTGGCGCTGCTCACATTGCAGTCGGATCAACATGCGTTGCTCACTCCTTGAACAGCGTATCGACGACGAGAGAATGACCGCACCAGGCGCGACGGATGGCCAGTGCGAACCGGGACGCTCCAGGCGTCCCGGGGGTCGACAATACGAGGAAAGAAGTGTGATCGCTATCAGATTTCTCTGATCTTGAGCCGATTGCGGCGGCCGCTCAGTTCACCTGGAACTGGGCCCTGCAGCCGTTGCTGACCCAGATGCCACGGCGGTCCCAGCCCCAGCTCTCGCCTTCAATGCAGGCACTGCGCGATTCCTGCCGCACCAGACRCACGCCGCGACGAACCTGCGCATCGCAGTACTGCTGGCGCCGATCATTGGAATGGCAGGCAATCACCTGGCCGCCGCCGCCCCACTGGCTTCCGCCCCAGCCGTTGCCACCACCGCCGCCCCAACCACCGCCGCCACCGCCCGGTCGCCGGTATTCCCCGACGAATTCGGCACGGCAGCCTTGGGTAACCCAGACACCGTAACGGGACTGACCCCAGGTCTCACCTTCCACACAGGGGGAGCCGGACAGCTGACGGATCATGCGCGCGCGCCCTTCCAGCCGGCACTCGTTGCTGCGGTTCTTGATCGATTCGCAGCGCACGATGCCATTCCCGCCACGATCATCGTAGCGATCATCGTAGCCATAGTTCTGCGCCTGCACGCCGCCAGCGGCAGCCATCATCGGCAACAGGGTGCACGCCACGGTGCGCCAAGTGAGTCCCTTGCCCATCCCTCGTCTCCAGGTGAATACGGTGGAGGCAAGCATCGGGGATTCCGGGCGTGGCGCACAGAGGGAGCTGCGACGGCGGTTTTTCCCCCATTCAACCAACCCAACCGCAACTGACTGCGGCTGCGGCGGCTCAGAGGCCGAAGTGCAGCGCGTCCACCGCGGTGCCCAGTGCTTCCACGCGCACGGTGCTGTGCTGGCCGGTACGGCGGTGGTGCTCGCTGGCCCGCGAGGCAGCGGCATCGAAGGCAGCCGCGCCGCTACTGAACATTTGGGTGGAGCGTGTCTGCGGATCCAGCACGGACCAGCGCTGGGCGTTGCATTGGACAGTGATGACCATGATGGGCTCCTGCGGTTCTGGGAAATCGGGGACCGGCGCAAGGCCGATCTCCGATGCCCGACCAGCCTAGCCAGCGCCCCGGAGAAGACCTATCGGATTTATCCGAAAACTCCCCACCATCGCCTCAGAAAGCGCCCCCCATCACATCCCTGAGGCCATTTAGGAAACCCGTTCCGTGACCCTTGTCACGAAGTCAGCTGCGCTTCACACTATCGTCATCAACAGGGGCCCCTTCCACATGCGCACCTCGCTTCCACTGCAGCGTTCGACGCTGCTGAAGTTCTATTTCGCCGCCAGCTACGTGGTATTGATCGAGGAACTGGTCCGCGCATCGCTGAGTTGAGGATCGGCCAGCGATGCTTGCCGCTGCTGCCGGGACCGAACAGACTGTCGGTTTACGGCACGGAGCCGCGCCCATGAAAGTCCTGATGCTGATCCCGCTGCTGGCTCTGGCCGCGTGTGCCAGCCCGGAAAAACCAGTCACCCATGACGCCGCCACACCCGTGGTCGGTGGCGATCGCGATGCGCACGGTTGCATCGGTTCGGCCGGCTATCAGTGGTGCGAACGCAGCCAGCGCTGCGAGCGCCCGTGGGAACTGGCACAGGCGCAGGGCCTGGCCAACACCGCCGAAGCCATCGATGCCTACTGCGCCACCCCGGCGTCGCCGGCACGCAGGTAACGGGCCCACCAATGACCGACCTGACCCCGCTGCCCGCGCTGGCACCTGGCCGCTACCGCCACTTCAAAGGTGGCGAGTACGAAGTGATCGACATCGTCCGCAGCAGTGAGACGCTGCAGCCGATGGTTCTCTACCGCGCTCTGTATGGCGAGGGCGGTCTGTGGGTACGGCCCTATGCGATGTTCATTGAGCAGGTGCCCGGCGAGCACGGCCCGCAGGCGCGTTTCGCCCGCATCATCGACTGAGCGGTGCGGCTCACGCCGCGCGCACGGTATCGCCGGGCATGCTGAAGACCCCCTGCGAGACGGAACCCGCATGCGCCACACCCTGTTGATCGCCCTGTCGTTGGCCAGTACCCCGGTGCTGGGCGCGGAACCTCCCAGCTTCGATCGTCCCGGCATCGGCTTCGGCACCGACACGGTGCCGCGTGGCGACCTTGCCGTCGAACTGGGCCTGCCCAGCTATCAACGTGAGCGTGATCGCGACGGCCTGCGCACGACGACGCTGTCCAGCGACCTGCTGCTGCGCACCGGACTGGCTCCGGGCTGGGAACTGCAGTTGGCGTCCACGCCATGGCAGCGTCAGCGAGAACGTGGCCCCGACCTGCCGCGCACGCAGCAGCGCGGCGCCGGCGACAGCACCGTCGGACTGAAATGGGCAGGTCCCGGCAGTACCGAGCGCACGGCGTGGGCGCTGCTGGCCAGCGGGGTGATCGCGCGTGGCGATGCAGCCTTCAGCGACGGCCGCCAGTACGCGCTGGCCGCCAGCGTCGAGCACAGCTTCAACGACCGCTGGAGCGGCGCGCTGTATGGCAGTCATCAGCGTGGCGCCGGCCAGCGCAGCACCACCTGGTCGCCCAGCCTCTCGTTGAGCGTGACCGAGCGGCTTGGCACCTATCTCGAAGCCGGTTTCACCCACGCCAACCAGCAACCCGACGAGGCCATTGCCGGCGCAGGGCTGACCTGGATGCTGCGGCCGAACGTGCAGCTGGACGCCTCGTTCGACCTGGGCCTCAATGGAAACAGCCCCGACCTGCAGCTCGGCACCGGCATCGCGTTCTATCTGCAGTGAGCTCAAGACCTGATCGTGCGCGCCGGGCGCATCGCCCCCGCGCTACAATCATACCGTCCAGTCGGTTTCGTTCCCCCCATGACAGAATCCCCTCCCCGCTCCCGCCGCAAGGCGCCCGACAGCGTGCGCCAGGCACTGCTGCACGCGACCGCCCATACCCTTGGCCAGAATGGGCTGGCGGCCCTCACCGTGCAGGATGTCGCCGATGCCGCCGGTGTCAGCAAGGGCGCGCTGTTCCATCACTTCAGCAGCAAGCAGGACCTGATCGAGGCGACGCTGACCTCGCTCATCGCCGACTTCGAGGACAGAGTGCGTGCGGTGCTGCGACAGTCCCCGCGCCGCCATGGCGGCTTCAGCCGTGCCTATGTGCAGGTGAATTTCGAGCATCTGCTGCAGCAGGAGCAGATCAACGACATCGGGCTCACCATGGGCAACATGCTGGAGCCGGCGCTTCTGGTCTACTGGCGCACGTGGCTGCGCGGCATGCTCGCCGAGTTCCCGGATGAAGCCAGCGATCCGCGCCTGTACGCCGCGCGTTGCGTTGCCGATGGTTACTGGGCCACCGCCTATGGGCGGCCGCTGGACGAAAACGAGCGCCAGAATGCCCAGGCCATGGCCCTTGAGGCACTGAAGCTGTGCGAACCGGCATGAGGAGGAATTTGATGAACCCGTATGTCTACCTGGCCGGTGCGATCGTGCTGGAGGTGATCGCCACGTCCCTGCTCAAGGCATCCGAAGGCATGACCCGGCTCGGTCCCACGCTGGGCGCGCTCGCCGGTTACGGCGTGTGCTTCTACCTGCTGTCGCTGACGATGAAGTCGATTCCCACCGGCATTGCCTATGCGATCTGGTCCGGCGTCGGCATCGTGCTGATTTCGCTGATCGGCCTGCTGGTGTTCAAGCAGCGCCTGGACGCTCCGGCGCTGATCGGTATCGGCCTGATCTGTGCCGGCGTGCTGGTCATCAACCTGTTCTCGCACAGCAGCGCGCATTGAACGCGCTGCTGCACGAACACCCGGGCTAGGCGACCTTCTTGGCGACGGTCATGCCAAGCACGAACAGCACAACGGCAATGATGATGCCGGCCCAGAACAGGAACTTCGCGATGCCCACGGCAGCGCCGGCGATGCCGCCGAAACCCAGCGCACCGGCGATCAGGCCGATGATGGCGAAAATGATGGCCCACTTGATCATGTCGATCCTCTCCCTGGCGGGAATACTGAAGGTGGGATCAGGTTAGGTACGCCGCGATGCCACACGCGTGAACAGGTCGCAGGCGCGGCGTGAAACGAACCCGCTCAGCGCGGCCGGAAGCGCAGCAGCGCCACTGCGAAAGCGAGGAACACGCTGCCGACCAGGCGTTCGAACCAGCGTTGCGCAAATGGCTTTGCCAGCCAACGGCGCAGCCCATGTCCGCCTGCGGCATACATCACGTACCAGAAC
>NZ_JBFRFE010000085.1:0-10003 GCF_052114665.1 Stenotrophomonas sp. 2YAF22
CGCTGTTGCCGTTGCCGTTGCTCCGGCCGTTGCCTCTGCGGGTGCCGGGCACAGCCCGGCCGATACCCCTCCCCCGGCCGGGCTGGCAGAATAGGTATCTCTGCCGTAATCCGAAGCCGACGATGCGCCTCTCCCAGTTCCACCTGCACACCACCAAGGAAACCCCCAGCGACGCCGAGCTGACCAGCCACCGGCTGATGCTGCGCGCGGGCATGATCCGCAAGCTCGCGTCCGGCCTGTACACCTGGTCGCCGCTGGGCCTGCGCGTGCTGCGCAAGGTCGAACGCATCGTCCGCGAGGAAATGGACCGCGCCGGTGCCGTGGAATTCCAGATCCCGACCATCCAGCCGAAGGAACTGTGGGAGCAGACCGGCCGCTGGCAGAAATTCGGCCCGCAGCTGCTGAAGATCAAGGACCGCAAGGAACAGACCTTCTGCTACAGCCCCACCGCCGAGGAAGCGGCCTGCGATTTCGCGCGCAGCGAACTGTCCAGCTACAAGCAGCTGCCGGTCAACTTCTACCAGATCCAGACCAAGTTCCGCGACGAGATCCGTCCGCGCTTCGGCGTGATGCGCGCGCGCGAATTCCTGATGAAGGACGCCTACTCGTTCCACCTGCACGACGAAGACCTCGTGCGTGAGTACGAAAACATGAAGGTGGCCTACAGCCGCATCTTCACCCGGCTGGGGCTGGACTTCCGCATGGTGCAGGCCGATTCCGGCGCGATCGGCGGTGACGCCTCGCAGGAATTCCACGTGATCGCCGACTCCGGTGAAGACGCGCTGGTGTTCTCTACCGGTTCGGACTACGCCGCCAACATGGAAGCGGCCATTGCCGCCGATCCGGCTGCGCGCGCTGCGGCCAGCGAGGCACTGCGCAAGGTCGAGACCCCGGTCCAGAAGACCTGCGAAGACGTCGCCGCGCTGCTTGGCATCGACCTGCAGCGCACGGTGAAGTCGGTGGCGCTGATTGCCGGTGAAGGCAAGGCACAGCAGTTCGTGCTGGTGCTGGTGCGTGGCGACCACGAGGTCAACGAAATCAAACTGGGCAAGGTTGCTGGCCTGGACGAGCAGCGTTTTGCCAGCGAAGCGGAGATCGCCGAATACCTCGGCAGCGTGCCGGGCTTCCTCGGTCCGGTTGCACCGGCCAAGCCGATCCGCGTGGTCGCCGATCGCGAAGTGGCGGCGATGTCCGACTTCGTCGTCGGTGCCAATGAGGCCGGTTTCCATCTGGCCGGCGTCAACTGGGGCCGCGACCTGGCCGAACCGGAAGTGGCCGATATCCGTAACGTGCGCGCCGGTGACCGCGCGCTGGATGGCGGCGAACTGAAAATCGCCCGTGGCATCGAAGTCGGCCACGTGTTCCAGCTGGGCCGCACCTATGCCAAGGCGCTCGATGCCACCGTGCTGGACGAGAATGGCAAGGCTGCGGTGATGACGATGGGCTGCTACGGCATCGGCATTTCGCGTGTGGTCGCCGCAGCCATCGAGCAGAACCACGATGACGCCGGCATCATCTGGCCCGACGCCATGGCGCCGTGGCAGGTGGTGGTCTGCGTGATCAATCCGAAGGGCGACGCGGGCGTGGCCGATGCCGCTGCAGGTCTGCTGCAGGAGCTGCGCGACGCCGGTCTGGATGCCGCACTCGACGACCGCGGCCTGCGCCCGGGCGCGATGTTCGCCGACATGGAACTGATCGGCATCCCGCACCGGGTGGTGGTCAGCGAGCGCGGCCTGGCCGCAGGTACCTTCGAGTACCGCTCGCGCCGCGCGGCCGAAGCGGAGAGCCTGGACAAGGCCGCCCTGCTGCAGCGCCTGCAGGGTTGATCGGAAAAGACCGGGGTATACCCCGGTCTTTTTTTGCCGGATGGCCGCCCCCGGAAAATCGCAGCGGACATAATCCGGTCAAAATGGTCGCAACCGGGCCAGCCAGCCGACAGACGGTGACCTCAACTGTTTGTGCTGGGATTAATTCCTCATTACTCTGTCCCGCGACGCCACGGACCGGCTCGTCCCTGTCCCTAAATTAGTTTCTGGAGTAATCGTTGATGAGCATCGACCTGACCGGCCTGTCGGCACGTGAGCTGGGCGCATTGATCCGCACAGCCAAGAAGCAGCAGACCATCGTCGCCAAGCGTCGCCCGATCACCAAGGTGCGTGCCCAGCTGAGCAAGCTGGCCAAGACCGAGGGTTACACCATCGAGGAACTGTTCGGTGGTGAACCCGCACCGCGTGCGCGCAAGGTCGCCAAGGCCACCAAGGCCCCGTCCAAGACCGCCGGCCGCAAGCTGGGCAAGGTTGCGCCGAAGTACCGCAACCCGGCCAACCCGAAGGAAACCTGGACCGGTCGTGGCAAGCAGCCGCGCTGGATGGCCGAGCTGACCGCCAAGGGCAGCAAGAAGCCGGAAGATTTCCTGATCAAGAAGGCC
Source organism: Stenotrophomonas sp. 2YAF22 (assembly GCF_052114665.1). Taxonomy (NCBI): domain Bacteria; kingdom Pseudomonadati; phylum Pseudomonadota; class Gammaproteobacteria; order Lysobacterales; family Lysobacteraceae; genus Stenotrophomonas; species Stenotrophomonas sp. 2YAF22. Next base: position 2,429 of record NZ_JBFRFE010000085.1, read on the forward strand.
TGAGGCCGGCTGCAGCAGGAATGAAAAACGCCGGCGAAAGCCGGCGTTTTTCATTCAAGGTGTGTGGACCAACGGTCCACACCTACAGGGTCTTGCGCGCCGGCATCAGCAGGTTGCCGAACAGCAGGCCGGCGACCAGCGCCATCACCACGTTCAACACGGTCAGGAACACGCTCTGGCCGGCGCCCACGTCCTGTTGCTGGACCAGGGTCAGCACGCCCCGCAGGCTGGTGCTGCCAGGCACCATCATGATGATGCCCGGCAGGCGGATGATCGCGCCGGGACGGCCGACCACGCGTCCGAACAGGTTGCCGCCGGCGGTCAGCAGCATCGCCGACAGGAAGATGCCGGCCGGCGTCCCCCAGGCATGACCACCAAACTTGGAGATCGCGTAGCCGGCCACCGAGGCGGCGATCACCCACGGATAGTCGCGGCGGTTGGCCTTGAACAACATCGCGAAGGCGAACGCCGCCGTCAGCAGCGAGCCCCACTCCACCCACGGCCCCTGTGGCCGCGAGGCACGGATCATCGGGTCCAGCCCCAGCACATCGGCCAGGGTCACCGCGATCATCGCGCCGACACTGAGCTTCATGATCGTGGTCAACGCGCCGGCAAAGCGCGCGGTGCCGGACACCCAGTGCTGGCTGGCCAGTTCATTGACCGCATTGGTCAGTGACATGCCCGGCAGCAGCACCACCAGCGAGGCGATGATCACCGTGTTGAGATTCAGGGCACCCACGAACGTGGCAACCACGGTAGCAACCAGGCCGGCCAGCAGCGCCGCCAGTGCTTCGGCCGCTTCCCGGCTGGCCGGGCGCTTGTCGGTGACCATGCCGAGCAGGCCGATCAACAGGCCGATGACGCCGGCGGTGGCGATGTCCAGCCACGGCAGCTTCCACATGCCCGCCACGCCGGCCGCACCGAGGGTGAAGGACAGGATGGTGCGCAGCTTGCCGCGCCGGCCCGGATCCTTGTCCAGCTGGCGCAGCGCGGTGTGGCCCTGGGCAATGCTCATGCGGCCATTGGCCACTTCTTCGGCGATCCCGTCAGCCACGCTGAGCTTGTGCAGGTCGTTCTCGCCGGGCGCCAAGCGGATCACCCGGGTGATGTCACTGGAGCCGATGGCCTGCGCCGGATCGCTGAAACTGAGGATGATGCCGGTGGGGTTCGACCACGGTTCACAATCCAGATCAAGCTGCCGGGCCAATGCAACCACCGCCGCTTCCAGGCGCTGGGCCGTTGTGCCGTAGCTGTGCAGGCGGCCGGCGATCTCGGAAACGAAGGCCACGCGCTGCGCGTAGGTGGCCTGGGGCGTGGGGATCGTGTGAGCGTCTGCGGACATGCGCCGTAGTATTACCTACGTCAGGCTCTGCTGGAGAAATTCATCCTGGTTCGACGCGACGTGCAATTCAGAACGGTTATGCTGCGACCCGAATGGCCCCCATGACCCCGACCCACGCCCCCCAGCTCGAACAGGACGCTCAGGATCCGGGACTGATCCGGCTGTCCGGCCACTGGACCCTGAAGACCGCGCTGGCCGCGGCCGAAGTGCTGCGTGGCGTTCCGGACACGCTGACCGGCATCGACGCCACCGGCATCGAGCTGCTCGACTCGGCCGGCGTGCTGCAGGTGCTGCGCGTCGCCCATCGTGCCGATCTCGGCGAGCACGCGCTGCAGTTCCGCCCGGACCACCAGGCGCTGGTGTGCACCATCGAAGAAGTGGCCGACGACCGTCCGAAGCCGAAGCGCGACTTCGGCGTGCTGGCGGCGCTGGAGCGGCTGGGCGTCAGCGTCCACGCCACGGGCCACAACATCAAGGCGCTGTGCAGCTTCCTCGGTGAGAACCTGGTCAAGGCCGCACGCCTGGTCAAGGAACCCCGACGTTTCCGCCTGACCGCGACCGTCCATCAAATGGAGCAGGTCGGGCTGGACGCAGTACCGCTGGTGGCACTGCTGTCCTATCTGGTCGGTGCGGTGATCGCCTTCCTCGGCTCGACCATCCTGCGCGATTTCGGCGCGGAGATCTTCGTGGTCGAGCTGGTCAACATCGCCTTCCTGCGCGAATTCGCCGTGCTGCTGACCGCGATCGTGCTGGCCGGCCGTACCGCCAGTGCCTTCACCGCGCAGATCGGTGCAATGAAGGCACGCGAGGAAATCGATGCGATGCGTACCCTGGGGCTCGACCCCATCGACCTGCTGGTGCTGCCGCGCCTGGTCGCGCTGCTGGTGACGCTCCCGCTGCTGACCTTCATCGCGATGGTCGCCGGCCTGGCTGGCGGCATCACCGTCGGCGCGTTCGACCTCGACATTCCGCCGCAGATGTACATCGCGCGCATGCACGACACGATGGAAGTGCGGCACATGCTGGTGGGCCTGTCCAAGGCGCCGGTATTTGCGCTGGTGATCGGCCTGATCGGTTGCCTGGAAGGCCTGAAGGTGGAAGGCACCGCACAGTCGGTCGGCGAGCGCACCACCTCCAGCGTGGTGCAGACGATCTCGCTGGTGATCATCATCGACGCCTTCGCGGCGTTGTGGTTCATGCACATGGACTGGTGACATGAGCACGCATCCGATCCCCGAAGAAGTGCCCATGCAGGACGACGACGGCCACGACCTGGCCATCCGCGTGCGCGGGCTGGTCAACCGCTTTGGCAGCCAGACCGTGCATGAAGGGCTGGACCTGGACGTGCGCCGTGGCGAGATCCTTGGCGTGGTGGGCGGTTCGGGCACCGGCAAATCGGTGCTGATGCGCTCGATCCTCGGACTGCGCGTGCCGGATGAAGGGCAGATCGAAGTGCTCGGCCGCGACGCGCGCGCCGATGACGCCGAGAGCCGCCTGCACATCGAACGCAATACCGGCGTGCTGTTCCAGGACGGCGCCCTGTTCTCGTCGCTGACCGTGGGCGAGAACGTGCAGGTGCCGCTGAAGGAACACCACCGCGAACTGCCCGAGCGCTGGCACTACGAGCTGGCCCTGCTGAAGGTGAAACTGGCCGGCCTGCCCGCCGATGCGATCAACAAGCTGCCCTCGCAGCTGTCTGGCGGCATGCGCAAGCGCGCCGGCCTGGCACGTGCGCTGGCGCTGGATCCGCCGCTGCTGTTCCTGGATGAACCCACCGCCGGGCTGGACCCGATCGGTGCGGCCGCGTTCGACCGGCTGATCAAGACCCTGCAGGAAGCGCTGGGGCTGACCGTGTTCCTGATCACCCACGACCTGGACACGCTGTATGCCATCTGCGACCGGGTGGCGGTCATCGCCGACCGCAAGGTGGTGGCCAATGCGCCGCTGCCGGAAATCGAGAGACTGGATCATCCGTGGATCCAGGAATACTTCCACGGACCCCGCGCGCGCGCCGCGCGTGGCGAACAGATCGAGAGTGCCTGAGCCATGGAAACGAAAGCCAACTACGTGCTGATCGGCGCGTTCACCCTGATCACCGGCCTGGCCCTGCTGGCCTTCGGCCTGTGGGCCGCCAAGTACTCCTCCGACCGTACCTGGCAGGAATACCGGGTGGTGTTCCGCGAAGCGGTGACCGGCCTGTCGGTCGGCAGCCCGGTGCAGTACAACGGCATCGCGGTGGGCTCGATCACCGAACTGAACCTGGTGCCGGACGATCCGCGCCAGGTGGTCGCGCGCATCCGCCTGAACTCGACCACGCCGGTCAAGACCGATACCCGCGCCAAGCTGGCGATCACCAGCCTGACCGGTCCGTCGATCATCCAGCTCAGCGGCGGCACGCCGCAGTCGCCGGCACTGACCACGGTCAACAAGGACCCGGCACCGATCATCCCGACCACGCCGTCGGCGCTGCAGAACATCACCGACGTGGCCAACCGCATCGTCGAGCGCATGGACCAGATCCTCAGCGACCGCAACGTCGCCTCGATCAACGCCACCCTGGCCAACCTGGAAACGATCAGTGGCGGCCTGGCCGACCGCGACCAGGGCACGCAGTCACTGCTGCTCAGCGCGCGCGATGCCGCGCGCAGCCTGGACACCACCCTGAAGACCACCAACGGCACCATCGAGCGCCTGGACAAGAACCTGGTGCAGCAGCTGCCGGGCATCATCGACAAGCTCGACGCCACCCTGGCCAAACTTGATTCGGCCGCCGGCAATGCCGATTCGATCCTTGGCGAGAACCGCGCCGCCATCAACAGCTTCGCCAATGACGGCCTGGGCCAGCTCGGCCCGACCCTGGGTGAACTGCGTGGTCTGATCCGCGACCTGCGCCGGGTCAGCGACCGCCTCGAGAACAATCCCGCGCGCTACCTGCTCGGCCGCGACGCCCCGAAGGAGTTCGAACCCAAATGAGCCCGACCACCCTTCCGCGCCTGCTGCTGGCCGCGTCGCTGGCCACCCTGCTGGGTGGCTGCTCGATCCTCGGCAGCGGCGACAAGAATCCCGTCACCCTCTATTCGCCGGCTGTGCAGGTCAAGGTCGACCCCAGCTGGCCGCAAGCCGACTGGCAACTGGTGCTGGCCAAGCCCAGCGCCGCGCGCATGGTCGACAGCCCCCGCATCAACGTGCGGCCGACGCCGTCTGAGCTGGAGATCTACAAGGGCGCCAGCTGGGCGCAGCCGGCCACCGACATGATCGAGGACACCCTGCTGCGCGGCTTCGAGGATTCCGGCCGCATCCACGGCGTGGCCCGCGTCGCCGCCGGCATCCGCGCCGACTACAAGCTGTCCACCGACGTCCGTCGCTTCGAATCGGACTACCAGGGCCAGCCCACGCCGACGGTCGTCATCGAGATAAACGCCAAGCTGATCGACGTGACCAGCCAGCGAGTGGTCGCCGACCGTACCTTCCGCCAGCTGCAGCCGGTGGGCAGCACCGACGTGTCGGCCGTAGCCGCCGCCTTCGAGCGTGGCCTGCAGCAGGTGGCCCAGGACGTAGTGGGCTGGACGCTGACCAGCGGGCAGAATGACAAGCAGGCGCTGCAGCGCTGAGGTTGCCCGGCGAAGCCCGGTCAACGCGGATGGATCCAGCGGAACGTCAGGTTGATGCGCTCACCCTGCACCCGCGCCATCTTCGGCAGCGCGTGCTGGTAGTGGCGCTGGGTAGCGCCGCCCATCAGCAGCAGGTCGCCATGAGCCAGCAGAAATTCGGCCTTGCGTGCCGGATCGTCCCGTCGGCGCARCAGAAACCGTCGCGCCGCCCCAAGGCTCAACGACGCAATCAGCGGGGCCGGCCCCAGCTCGGGCTCGTCATCGCTGTGCCAGCCCATGTAGTCGGTGCCGCCGCGATAGCGGTTGAGCAGTACGCTGTTGAACTCGCCCGAGCCCTGTTCCTGCAGGCGCATGCGCAGTGCCTGCAGCATCGGCGGCCATGGATGCGGGATGAACTCGGCGCCTGAATAGCGGTAACGCGCCTGCGGATCACCGATCCAGCAGCTCAACCGCGGTGAATCCACCCAGTTGCCGAACATGCGGATGCGGTGGGTTTCCCACGGGATTTCGGCTTGCAGCGCCTGCTGCAGGGCATCAGCCTGCCCACCAGGCAACCAGCCTGGCAAATGGCGGACGTCAGCGTCGGGAATGTCGGTCGGGAACAGCATCGACCAACGCTAGCACGGCCATGTTTGCCGCCGTGGCCGCCAACCCCGAAAATGGGGGCATGACCGATGCTCTCAATGTGATGCCGAGTTTCCGTTCCCCCTTACCGGAACGCGTCCGATGACCAACACCCGCTTGCGTCAGGTGCTGTTCCCGCTGCTGCGTGCAGCTTTTCGGGCGCTGCCGCTGTCGGAAGGGCAGCGCGACCGTCTGCGCACGCGCTGGCTGGCCCGTCATGGCGACTGGGTGCCGCCGCCGCCGAAAGGACAGCAGGACGCCAGCGGACCGCGCCCCAGTGCCCAATTGCGGTGGCGCGCCGACGAGCCAGCGATCGGCCACGTCCCCTGGCGCGAAGGCATCCTGCCCTCGCCACTGCCCGCTACCCTGGTGGCGTTCTACCTGCCGCAGTTCCACACGTTCCCGGAGAACGATGCCTGGTGGGGCAAGGGCTTTACAGAATGGCGCAATGTCACCCGTGCCCTGCCGCAGTTCGAAGGCCATGTGCAGCCACGCCTGCCTGCCGACCTCGGCTTCTACGACCTGCGCAATCCGCAAGTGATGCGTGACCAGGCGCGTTTGGCTGCGGAGTATGGCATCGGCGCGTTCTGCTTCTACTACTACTGGTTCAGCGGCCGCACGCTGATGGAAGACCCGCTGCGCCAGTGGCTTGACGACGACAGCATCGACCTGCCGTTCTGCCTGTGCTGGGCCAACGAGAACTGGGCGCGGCGCTGGGACGGGCGCGACGATGACATCCTGATCGGCCAGCAGCACAGCGCCGAAGACGATCTGGCCTTCATCGCCCACATCGCGCCCTATCTGCGCGACCGGCGCGCGTTGAAGGTCGATGGCCTGCCGATGCTGCTGGTCTACCGCCCCCATCTGCTGCCCGATGCACGTGCCACCGCCGACCGTTGGCGCCGCTGGTGTCGCGACAATGGCGTGGGCGAGATCCATCTGGCCTACGTTCAAGGCTTTGAACGGCCTGACCCACGTGACATCGGATTCGACGCAGCAGTCGAGTTCCCTCCGAACATGAGCAACCCTTCCTCGCTGTCGGCGCGGCAGTGGCTGCTCAATCCCGATTTCAATGGTGATGTCCGCGACTGGCGTGAACTCGCTGCCGAGATCAGTACGCGCCCGTTGCCGGACTATCCGTTGTATCCCGGCGTGAACCCTGGCTGGGACAACGAAGCGCGTCGCTCCGGCCGCGGCCGGGTGTACCTGCATGCCTCGCCGCGCGGCTACCGCGACTGGCTGCGCACCACAGTGCATCAGCGGCTGTCGGCAGTACCGGCAGAGCAACGCCTGGTCTTCATCAACGCCTGGAACGAATGGGCCGAGGGGGCGGTGCTCGAGCCAGACGCGCGGCTGGGGCATGCATGGCTGCAGGCGACGCGCGAGGCCTTGTCCCCGGCCCCACCGCCAGGTCAGGCGCGTGCCTGCTTGATGGTCCTGCTTGACGATCCCGATGCGATCGCCGCGGTGCTCACTGCTGCGGGCGACCTCGGGGTGCAGTATCGCTTGTTCGTGCCTGCCGCCCTGCGCCCGCAGAACGCACCGGCCGAGGTCATCGGCCATGCCGGCAATGCGCTGACCAGCCTGCTTCAACTACTGCAGGAGCATTCCTCGGAGGGCGCTCTGCTGGCATGCTGGCTGGACATGCGCGGGAACACCGTCCCGCAGCACATACCGACAGCGGGCGCGATAAAAAAGGTGCTTGAGGAATTCACGCAACGGCCGTCGCTGGGGATGATGCCAATAGCCGCGCCGGAAGGCACCGATGTCTGCAGCAGCCATCTTCGCTGGGCGACCCGCCTGGGACTGGCTCAGCGCCCGATGCCACGAATCGTCCGCGCTGCCTGGCTGCGAACAGAAGCCCTCAGACCTCTGTTGGATGCGCATCTCCATCCCAGCGAACTCAACGCAATGGATGCGTCCGGAGCGCTTGCCCAGCTGCTGCCGGACATCGTGATCAACGCAGGCTACGTTATCGCGGCAGCGCAGGACCAGCAC
>NZ_JBFRFE010000086.1:0-9867 GCF_052114665.1 Stenotrophomonas sp. 2YAF22
TGGCGGCGTCCCTCGCGTCGTAACCGAATAGTGCATATGCCGCTATCATTGTCGAGAACGGCCCCGCCGTGGAGACGCTCCAGTTTGCTCCGTTGGTCTGCCAGAATAGGTTGTATTGCCGTAGTCCAAAAATTCCGCAGAATCGGCGTAGTTCCTCGACAGATTTGACTTGAAACCCGTGGTCGGTTCTCTGCCCATACCAGTCACTACGGATGTGGAGCAGGCGATTATTGACGCCGCAGATCATGTCCTCGTCACCGCCGCCAAGCAGAATGGTCTCATGCCTCTGTACGCCATGGCTGGCAAGAATTGACGCTGCGGAGTCCTTCCTCTTTCTCGCAGGTGAGCCGTCCCACTGAACGCCGTGGGCGTAGATCGTGACGCCCGCCATTGACTGGATGTATTGGTGCAATGGCACGTTGTTGCAGGTCCAAGCTTGGTTGGACCAAAGGGCCAATCGAACACCATGCGGATGCAGATCGGCTGCTAGCCGCGCGAGATCTTTTGCGACTTGAAGTTCAACCACATTATGCGGGTTGACGATTGTCCCCTTGATGGAGACCAGGATTAGCTTCAATGCCATTGATTCATCCAAATAGCGAGTGCTGTTCGGCCAGCGATGGAGGCTCAGGCGGCTCGCTTCTTGCCGGGCCAGGCCAATGATTGAGGGCGGATTCTAGGCATGCTGTGAAGCTGGAATGCTCTCTTGGTACTGTGAAGAGATGTTCTGCGACACCGTGGTCGGCGGAAACTCTCATGCCATTGGGAACAAGATTGATGGTCGGCTTGCCAAATCCCTTGGCAAACCGGACCGTGTGAGCGGTGCCAGAAGATTTCTTCCATTGCGTCGCGACGACGCAGGCCGCTAGAGCGGCCTGCAGCCGGTTACGCCAGACAAATTGATCGGCAGCCGGCTCGGCCTCTGGGAAGTACTCGGAAATCAAAACACCCCCGCTATCGACAATGGCATCTGCCATCCAAGCATTTCGTGCGGGGTAAGGCCGCAAAATCCCTGTCCCCAAGACCGAGACGTTGGGAACGGCTGAGGAGATCGCGGTTTCATGCGCAATTGCGTCGACGCCTAGCGCTAGCCCGCTAACCAGAGGAACATCAAACTCCTGTACCGTTCTTGCGGCGTACTGAGTTAAGAATGCACCTTCGGTGGAGGGGTCGCGCGTGCCTACCACCGCGATGGATGGCCTCTGCAGAAGTGACAAATTCCCTCTGCAGAAAAGCCAGAGTGGCTGAATTTCGGGATTCATCTGTCTGAAAGCGACTGGATACCGATCATCCGCCTGGGTGATCAATTCGACACCCGCCTCTCTAAGGCGCCTCCTTAGAGCCACGCCCTCCATCATAGCGAAGCGCTTAAGGATGGGAGGCTCGATGCCAGTTGCAGCGGCCAGTGTCGTCAATAGACTGCCATCGGCCTCTTTAGCCGCGACCCCTGGCGGGCCACCAAGATCACGCATGGTTTTGAAGCCGATGCCCTTGACTCGCGTCAAGCCCAAGAACAGCGACGAGGTTTGAGGTCGAGCTGACTCATTCATGTCTGCATGTTAGCGGATGGCAGTGCCTCGCGGCGCTCTCCGTGCGCACTCGTCTCCCCGCCACGCCTGCGCACTTCATAGGGCGCTTTTTCTGCATTCCCTGCGGAACGGCCCAGCACCGGCACCGTATGGCGTTCTCCGGGTGTCGCTGGCTCTGGCTTGTCCCTGCGGTTTCCTGCGCGATAGGGGGGTGTTTGCGGGGCGTCCGGTGCCTCCTCTGGCCACCTTCGGCCGTAGCCGATTTTTCAGGTGACCACGGGAAGGGGGTAACCAGGTAACACGCGGCCCAGACGACAAGTAAGTGATTGATATTCAACAAAAAAAGACGGTTACCTTTTGGGGTGGTCTGAGGTAATTTTCTGACTCCGACAAAGTGATGTTATTGATTTAAAAGGAAATTTTTGAACATTGATGTTGCCTGTTGAAAAGGTAATGGGATTACTCAAAGGTTACCCTATTGTTACCTTGATTTATTTAAATATAAGCCATTGATTGTAATGACTAATTGAGCTGTTCTTTCGGTGTGGTTACCTTTATTACCCCTTTCCCGTGGTCAACTCAAAATTTTCGTCTCAGCGCGTGTAAGGCGGCCATCAGCATCTCCRCCGCCGCACACGCTCACGCCTGCAGCTCGCTCCCTTGTCGCAACCTTTGGGAGGGCCAGCCGTATCCTCCCCACCATGCCGCTGCCCCCCCCCCCGACTTCTACTGGACGACACGCGCTGCCAGCTTTCCAAGCGGTGACCCCACGGTCATCGTTTTGAACGGTGTGTGGGTAGTGGCGCTGAGACAACGGGTAGGCGACGGGATCTAAATCGCCTGTCTCGACCGACAGTCGCCCAGGTGAGGTGCCGACAGTGATCGTGTGCGACGGGGTGTGGGTGGTGGCCATGTTCCAGCGCGTGGACGACGGCAACTGGGTGGCCACCCTCGACCGGCATCGGAACGGACCACGCGGAACATCCCGCCCCTGCAGCAGCTACGAACAGGGTGCCGGCGCTGAGATGTGGGTGTCCAGGTACGAGGCCCGGCTGCGCGATGACGTCGACCAGATCCTGCGATACCGCCAGGCGGTACGGGCGAACAGGCTGGCCAAGGGCAGCATCGAGCAGCCCTTTGACTGGATGGGGTAGGCATCCGCCGACTCCCCAGCACCTACAACTGAGACGAGCGACTGGCGAAGGTTCCATCCTACGAGCGGAAAAGTGGCCACCGTCTCGTTGATGGCAAACACTTCATTGGATCGCCTGCCACCACGTGTCACAGTGCTGAGGCTATCTAGCGCGTAGCCCTCGCTTTGGCATCCTTAACGTTTAGCAGATGGCTGCGGAAGGCCGGATGGATCTCCCAGTGGGCAGCTTGGAGATTGTTCCAGTTTTCGTAACGAACGAACTTGGGATCATCCGAGTAGTTCTTGTGAGCAAACCCTTTCGGCTTGGTCTTGTCCACGATGCGTGCGTTGACAAACCCCACTTCATGTAAGAGAGCCAATAGTGCGATGATGTGATCATCTCGGTTCTGCAACGTAGATCCTCGAAGTTGCATCTGTGCAATGCCCAGCGACCTAGCGAGATGGTCTCGCAGCTGTTCAAACCCCATCTCGAAATCGGAGGAATGGAAAGAGTCGATCAACTCTCGGACTGAAGGGAGATCGAGTGAGTATTCATTCGCGACGTCGTCGACCCTCTCGGAAGAGTAGATTGACATTGCGCGATCGGCGTCGTCATCACCGATCTTAGGGTGGGTGTTGTCCTCAGCCACCTCGATCATGCTCTTGATCAACTGCAAAGCATCACGTGGGCGCTCGCGAGCGGACTTCGCGATGAAGTCTGACCAGCGGCGACGTTGTTTACTGCCTGGGAGCAGAACGTCCTGTCCCTCAAAGAACGGTGCATACGCAGTGAGAGCGGGCACTTTCACCGTTTTCATTGCCTCCCGCATACGCCGTTCAATGATTTGGACAATCACTTCATCGCTGGCACGTAGCTGCACAGTAAGCGGACGGATATGATCTACTTGGTCTCGCTGTCCTGCGTTTTCATGCATCAACCTCGACCAGACACTGGATCGCAAGGTAACGATCGGCCGGACGGCGTTGCACTCCATGGCCAGTCGTCTGACCGCGAGAATCAACGCCCATATTTTGTTCAGCTGCTGGCGGTCATCAGGCGCGGCTATCTGATCCGTGTCATCTATTAACAAGAGGAACAGCTTCTCGCTCTTGTTCAACAAGTGGTCATTCAACGCAGATGTCAAAGCGGCAGTTGAATTCCTACCGCTGATGCGACTGAGCAACTTCTTTGTATCTATTTTGGTCACAGGCTCTGAGAACTCTCCGATCAGTGACACCGCCTTAGACACGATGTCTCCTGATGCGCCTCCTGACACAGCCTCGTTGTACAAGGTGGCACGACTGCCAGTAAGCGGCAGGTAAGAAGCGATCTGTGAACCGATCTCAACAGCGACCGAGCGCAGCAGCGTTTCATAAAAGAACCGCTTTAGCGTTGCCAAGTCAGTCGCGGAAGGTACGCCCGCGCCTACCAACTGATCTGGTCTCACGAGGACGCATGGCGTCTTAGACTCGACTGCCGCCTTCCTGAGCCATTCCGTGAGAGCAGACTTGCCCGCTCCCTTGTTACCCACCAATACGCGCATGCTACCCGGCTCCACGCCGCAGATCGAGGCGAGCTGTGCGGGGGTCACAAAGACGTCGTTGAGGAAGTTGCGATCGCCCTCAGTGGTACCGTGACGAACGTAGGGCAGCAGCTTAGGCAGATAGGACATCGATCTCGGATCCTTGAGCGCGTCAGAAGCGCCGGGCCCAATGCGCCAGCGCTCCGGGAAAATTACATCGCCCGCCTTGATATCTCAATGGCTCCACACAGCCCTGCCGGGGAAAAAATCCCGCATAAGTTATTGTTTTAACGGCATAGTTAAGCTTTCTTTTAATCTTTTGGTCGATGGTTCGAATCCATCACGGCCCACCATTGCAGGCAATGACTCCGGTCATCCAGAAAGGCACCGCCAAGCGGTGCCTTTTTTGTTGCAGAACGGTGAGGTCCTACCTGGACTTCGCGCCTTGGGAACGGGCTGCCTCGCGGTCTGCCGCTGCCTGTGCGGCAACCGCAGCCGCGTTCGCAGCACGTTCCACTGCGGCGCGCTCTGCGTCGAACCGGGCCTGCCGCTGGGCGCTGTAATTGCGCTCCAGTTCCAGCGAGGCAGTGAAGCTGTCGGGGTACTTCGCGGCGCACGCCTGCTGCACCAATTGCACGGCGCGGTCGGACAGACCGGGTTGGATGTTGCCGAGCAGGCAGTCGGCGTACGGTACGGGCGCGGCTGGGCTTGCGGCCAGAGCGGCAATGATCATGGCATTCAACATGCGAACCTCCTTGTGTCAGTGTCGATGGAACCCGGGACGGGCCCGGCCCGAGTATGGGCTGGATTACGGTGCAGGGGTCCTACTCAGGCCGGATATCCCGGCATACCAGTTCCGCCAGCCCGCGGAAGGCGAAGAACAGCCCTTCGACCACGCCGTCATCCAGATGCCGGTCCGGCGTTGCCATTGATCGGCAGCGATCGGCGGCGTGCAGCATCTCTGCCACGGTCAGCATGCCGACGGCCGCCCGCTCCACGCGTGACAGCGCCAGCCTGCGCCCTGCGGGAAGGCTGGTATCAGGCCAGGGCTGGCCGTCTGCACCTTCGCCCGCGCGGATGCGTTTGAGGCAACCCAGGAACGTGCTCAGTTCGGGCGCAGGGTTGTCATCGTCGTCGTTGACGCTGGCGGCATATGAGGGATAGGGCGGACCTTCGGTCATCTCGGCTTCCTCGGCTCTGAGGTGGGAGTGCCACCGCGCAGAGCGGGTGGCGGACGGTGCGTGGCTGCAAGCCGGGATGAAGTATCGCCATTGACCGGCGGGCACGAAGGCCCCCACGCACCGCCCGCCATAAAGGCCGACGGATCACCCGCCGGCACGGTCCGGAGACAGTGCCGACGGGTGAGCGCAAACAACAAGCGATAACCTCATCACGGGCTTGCAGGCCCGGTGCCACCCGTTGTCGGTGACGCAGCATGGTGTTTACGCTTTCGCTTGGATTTCAATCAGGAATTTCCGCAAGGACATGCGGAATCCAGACGCGCGACGATGGTGGCGCAGGCCYGTCTTGCGCAGCAAGCGTCAGTACACGACGCATTCGTTTCCGCGTCTGGTTGATCGCGCTGGAAGATGCCGCAAACCGCACATTACGATGCATCTGCCGTGAACCAACGCGTGTAAAGCTGGCTTCACTTTCGCCATCAATGTCCTCTGTGCGTTTCAGTTGTACCCACTGCATTTCGGTGCAGGTGCGACGATAGTGGTGTCCTTGGCGGTTCAAACACGACACATGGCGGTGCACGCGCGGAATGGGGGCCGTACCCGGGCGCGAGTCACGGCAAGTCATCCACGCATGACGTGGATCTACGCATCTGGCAGGCGCCAATGCGCGCGTCCGGGCGCTATGCTCGGCATCTTTCGCTGGATGGGGCGCCCAATGCGCTTGATCGTGCTGTCGCTGTTGTTGTCCTGTGTCTCCGCCCCGCCGCTGATGGCCGCCGAACCGGCGCCTCAGCCGGCGGTCGCTTCGCCGTTGGTCATCGGTGAGACCTTCACCCTCCAGTCCAAAGCGCTGGGCGAGACCCGCCGCATCAACGTTTACCGCCCGCAGCCGTGGGGCCTGGACCCGAAAACGCCACTGCCGGTGCTGTACATGCCCGACGGTGGCATCGGCGAGGACTTCCTGCACGTGGCGGGGTTGGTGCAGGTGCTGACCGGCAATGGCAGCATGCGCCCGTTCCTTCTGGTTGGCATCGAGAACACCGAGCGCCGTCGTGACATGACCGGCCCCAGCAACGAGGCGGAGGATCGCAAGATCGCGCCACGCATTGGTGGCTCGGCGGCGTACCGTGACTTCCTGCGCGATGAACTGATGCCGCAGGTGCGCCAGCGCTACCCGACCACCGACGAGCGGGCGCTGATCGGCGAATCGCTGGCGGGCCTGTTCGTGGTCGAGACGCTGCTGCAGGAGCCGACCTTGTTCAACAGCTACATCGCGCTGGACCCCAGCCTGTGGTGGAACCGCGGCGCCTTGCTGTCTGGCGCAGGCAAGCAGTTGCCGTCAGTTGCCCGCAGTGGCGCGCGGCTGTTCCTGGCCAGCAGTGGTCAGCCGGAGCTGGCCGCGTCGAGCGCACGCTTGGCGGCGGTGCTGCAGCAGGCATCGCCGGCAACGCTGGTGAAGTACCAGCCGCTGCCGGAAGAGACCCACGCCACGATCTACCACCCGGCGGCGCTGCAGGGCCTGCGTACGTTGTTCCCAGTACCGCCGCCGGCCTCGCCCTGAGAGGGGTTTGGCGCGCAACAACGCGGTGTGTGAGGATGCATCAGCGGCGCCACCTGGATGCGCCGCCCGCAACAGGAGAGCGCGGATGCAGCGTGTGCGTGTATGGAGTGTGCTGGCCTGCCTGGCCTTGGCAGGGTGCGCGATGTCGGTGGCGCCGCCGGCAACGCAGAAGGAAGCCAGGGAAAGCGCGACGGCCGTGCCAGGCGTTGTGCTGCCCGATACCGAGTCACTGCGCGTGCATGACCCGATCGGGCGCGACTATGCCCTGTGGGTGGCGTTGCCTGCCGGCTACGCGGCGCATCCGCAGAAGCGTTATCCGGTGGTGTACGTGACCGATGCGCTGTACAGCTTTCCGCTGGTGCGCAGCGTACGCAACCTGGTGGGGCAGCAGGGCGTCAACATCGAGGATTTCATCCTGGTCGGTTTGCCGCCGCAGGAAGGCCTGACCTCCAAACAGAGCCGCTCGCGCGACTACACCCCCAGTGATCCTGTGCGCACCCCTGCCGGCTACTACAGCGATGACGTCACCTATGGCGGCGCGGCCCATTACCGCGACTTCCTGGCTGACCACGCGCTGCCGCTGATCGATGCGCGCTACCGTACCGATCCGGCCCGGCGCGTGTTTGCGGGTCATTCCTATGGCGCGCTGTTGGGTGCTTACGTGCTGACGACCCAGCCCGACATGTTCGGCACTTATATCCTGTCCAGTCCGTCGCTGTGGTTCGACCAGGGCCTGCTGCCGCGCATGCAGGATGCCGCCGTGATGCCTTCACAGCCCATCCGCGTGTTGCTGTCGGTGGGCGGCTACGAGACGGTCAAGCCGGGGCCACGTTACTCAACGGGCAATGACATGCTGCGGCAGGCCGCCGACTTTGCAGGTCAGCTGCGGCGCAGTGGTCGCAAGCTGCAGGTGGAAAACATCGTGATTGATGGCGAAGACCATCTCACCGTGTATCCGCGCGTGATCACCCGTGCGCTGCTGCAGGTACTCCCGGGCGAAGGACCGTATACCGGCGGTTGACGGCCGACTCCATCCACGTATGGCGTGGATCTACTGGCAGCATTTTTCGTTCACGCAACGGTGCGCATCGCAGTAGATCCACGCCATGCGTGGCTGCACCAGTAGATCCACGCCATGCGTGGATGGCAGCCTCAGGCCGCGCTTGCCTGCGGCGCCGGCATCAGCGCGGCATCGGCGGCATGGCGGAAGCACAGCCGGATCGCATCCAGCAGCTCGCTCATGTTGTAGGGCTTGGGCAGGAAATGGATGCCGTCGTGCAACTGCGGCAGCACGGCATGCTGGTCCATGCCGGAGGTCACCAGGATCGGCAGCTGCGGATACAGTCTGCGCACGCGGTTGGCGGCCTCGATGCCGCTGACCAGGCCGAGATTGACGTCGGTGAACATCAGGTCGAAGCGCTCTCCGGCGGCCAGCAGGCCCAGCGCGGCTTCGGCGCTGCTGACGCCTGCGACGTGGCAGGCCTGGCTCTCCAGCGCCATCCGGCTCAGTTCACGGGTTTCCTCGGCGTCTTCGATCAGCAGGACGCGTGGTTCAACGTGGCGCTTGGACAGCAGCATGACGCAACAACTCCGGACGGCAGGGCATGAAAGGCGCGCAAGTATGCGCAAGCCCCCAGTGATCCCCGTGTGCAGGATCGGCTAAGCCGGCGTTACAGCGCGGGGTTGCGCTGGCGGCGCGCATGCCAGGCCAGCGCTGCCACTGCCAGCAGCGTAGTGCCGATGCGCAGGCTGGTGGCCTGCCAGCCCAGCGCAACGGCGTCGTCGAGGCTGAACACATTCCAGGCCAGGTTCATCGACACGTGCAGGGCCAGGCCGCACCACAGGGTGTTGCCGTCGAGGTGGTCGAGCCAGGCGAAGATGAAGCCGCCGAAGGCGATCACTAGGCCGACGAACAGGGCCATGCCGCCGCCGTCGAAGCCGCCGAAGCCCAGCCAGTGCACCATGCCGAACAGCAGCGCCTGCGGCAGTGCGAGCAACGGCCAGGGGCCGCGTACGATCTTCACCAGCAGCACGAAGCCGAGGCCGCGGAACAGCACTTCTTCGGCCAGCGGGAACAGCACGGCCAGCATCGTGGCGTCCAGCGTCGTCAGCGCCGAGTTGGGCGTCCCCAACAGGGCCAGCCCCAGCCAGCACGGCAGGCTGGCCAGCAGCACCCACAACGGGCCACGCATGCCGTTTCCGCGCAGGCCGAGGCTGGCCAGCAGGCCCACACCGCGGGGGCGCAGCAGCGTGGCCAGCAGCAGTGCGACCAGCACCGCCAGCGCGTTGTCCAGCAGGCTGCCACCGTAGGGAATGGGCAGGGCTGGAATCGGCGCGCCCAGCGTGGAACTGATGTCGCGCACGTTCAGGCCGAGGCCAACGCCAAGCAGCACCAGCAACAGGCGCATGCCGGTGGAAATCGAGTCACGGGCAGTCACATGCATTCCTTGCAGCGGGGTCGCAAGGCAGTCTGCAGGGCGGGGGACGTGCCGGCACGCGCCGGAAGTCCCTGTGCCATCGGTCATGCGTTGCCGCACAGTCATCCGCACGCAGGTACAGTCGAGGCCAGACCGACAGGAGCAATGCGAATGCTGTGCCCCGTGTGCAAGACCCAGACCCTGCAGATGGCCGAGCGCCATGGCATCGAGATCGACTACTGCCCGAGCTGCCGTGGTGTATGGCTGGATCGTGGTGAACTCGACAAGATCATCGAACGCGCCACCGACGGTGCAGGTGCCGCCATGCCGCCGCCAGGGCCCGCGCCTGTGCAACCGCAGGCCGCTCCGCCGCCGGTGATGCATCGCGATACCCGTCATCTCGGCCAGCGCCATGATGACAACCGTGGCCAGTACAGCCAGGGTTACAAGAAAAAGAAGAAGGAGAGCTTCCTCTCCGAGCTGTTCGATTTCTGACGCCGCTCAGGGGCGGCGCAGGATGAACT